>QMST01000035.1 GCA_003649745.1 Thermoplasmata archaeon
CTTCTATCTCCTCTTATCTCTATCAGTACTCTGCTGTTCAGGCTTTTGTGTAAGATTTCTAATGGTTTCACCATTTTTTAATCCCGCTAAACATTTTTTAAGGAGTCTAACCTAAATAAATATTCCTGTTTATAAAATCTTTGGAAAAGAGATAATTATATTTAAAAAATCTTTATTTAGATTATGAGTCAATTCAAAAATAGGCATCTTTTGAAAAAGAAAGAACTTAGAAAATTTTTAGATAATCTTAAATTACAATTTAATGTAGACATTGATAAGAAATCTAAGGTAGAGAAGGCTGATTTTGAGGGGATCGAGATCATAATAATTGATGATAAAGTAGATTTTTTTGTAAAAGAGGGAAAAACATTTTTTACATTACCTGCTATAGAGAAATATAAACCCCAATCTAATAAAGTTGTTGTGGATATGGGAGCTGTGAAGTTTATCAGCAATGGGGCAGATGTGATGGCACCTGGTATTGTTAAAGCAGATAAAGGTATAAAAGCTGGCGATGTTGTTTGGGTTTGCGATGAGAAACATGGTAAACCCCTAGTGGTTGGTGAGGCTTTAATGGATGGAGAAACAATGGAGAATTCTTCTGTTGGTAAGGCGGTTAAAACCTTGCATTATGTTGGGGACAAGCTATGGAGGATTTGTGCTAAAAGTTTATAAATAGAAATATATTTTAGGTTAATAGTAAAATATTTTACTGTTAAAAAAGGAGATTGTGGGTTATGGGTTTGGTTGACAAGATATTTGGAGAGAAAAAAGGTTTTACCATAAAAGGACGTACTATAAACTATGTGGATTTAGAGGAATACATTGAGAAAACCTCGGAGGAAGAGAAAACTGCTGATATGTTTGTAAAAGTTGGCGAGGTTACAAAGTATGAGGATCTGAAGGATATAAAGGATTATATATACGCTGGTAACCTCATGTTAATTGATTTTTCTCAGCTGGCAGATGAGGAGGTAACACTAAAAAGAATAACAGATGAGCTGAAAAAAGTAGCAGAGGATGTAAACGGTGACATAGCGGGTATAAGTAACAACCTGATGATAGTAACACCCAGAGGGGTTAAGATAGATAGGAGGAAAATCAGAGGATCTGTTTTCTAAGTGGTTTTTATAACACCTAGACTGGGTTCAAATACAATACCTTTATCCATTAGGGAAACCAGGGCTTCTTCTGCTAGATCCTTGTTTATACCAGCTTCGTTGCATTTTTCTATTATCATATCCCATGGTACGCCATTTTCGCTTTCAAGATCTTTTATTATCTCAAGTACCATGTTTTCTATTTCATCAGGAACTATTTTTTCATTTACTGTTGGTGTTTCCTCTATCATCTCTGTCTTTTCAATAACTGGTAATTCCTCCCCTAGTGGTATGAGATAGTTTAACGCTTCTGAGATTAGGTCTATATATCTCTGTAGATCTATATTTCTATAATGTTTGATTGCATTTATTATGCCTTCACATAGTTCCTTAGGATATCCTAGTTTTTGTAAATCATAAACATTAGGCTGAGATAGCTTCAAAGCCTCCTGCATTGCCTCTATTCTTTCTAGAGTATGTTTGCAGGTTTCGAGAATATGAAAATTCCTAGTTTTTTCATCTACCTCGCATACATTTTCAGGTCTAACTGAGACGTAGATAACTCCTTTCTCTGGCTCAAATGCCCTGGATTTACCAGTTATCGCGACAAATGCTGGGGTGTCAATTTCAGATAATTTTTTTGTAACATCTGGCTGATATTTACCTGAGTATATCGTAAATACTCCAGTGGGATCTGAGACATGTGCTCTAAGCATTTTCCCCTCCTCAGAAATGTTTTCAATATCTGTTAGAACACCCACTATAAAAACCCTGTTTATCTTAGCCCCCAATGGAGTGATAACATATGATGGTTCTTTTTCCCCGCCACCTTTGACCTCTAAGGTGGCATCATTGTACTCATCTGCAAATACTCTCCATGCTATTTCACGTCTCATAGCTAGTACTAACCTCTCTAACTTCTTGTAAAAGCCTTTTTGTCTCTTCTTTTATGTCTATTTCAACCTTATCTATCTTCCTTGCTAATATTGTTGTGCCAAAACCATTTCTAAGTGCATTCCCAACAACCTTTATTTTCTTAGCTAGGAGTGTATCCCTTATCAGATCATTTACCTTATCCTCTGACTCATCATATAGTTTTTTTAACTCATCTAAGTTTTTATCTAGTATTTTCTCAGTTAAAGCACGGTTGATGATAACGTTTACTGCACCTGTTCCATCGTCTAAAACAATCTTAGCTCTAAGATCATATATTCCCTTCACGCTGCCATGGATCTTACATTTTCCATCGAATAATACTCTATTGCATTGTGGACATCTCACTATCACCCCAGAGCCATCTTTTATCTCTATCACATTGCCCTCTACTTCCACGTCTAATGCACCGCCTTTTTCTACTAACTCCCATAATCTGTATTTTTTTATGTTAACTTCTTTGATCTCTTTTGAACTCATTTTTTCAACCTTGCATTTTTCATCAAATGTTAACTGTGGTATTCCCCTCCAGGATTTTACATACCCGCCTGTTATCCTAGCAACTTCTCCCTCTTTAAGGTTGAAATCATGCCAGGATGTAAACTGTGCCTTACCAGTCTCATCGGCTATGATACCAAAATATACCTTTTTTTTCTTTCCACCTACATCTACTTCTTTTTCTTTTACACTAAGTATTTTCGCAACTATTTCAACAGATCCCAATCCGGATTTTAGCTCATCTACCTTACATCTTTTAATCTCCTGTGTCCCTGGTATCTCCTCTTTACTAGGTTCTACCTTGGTGTATTCACCAAAGTTTAACTGGGGAATCCCCTGCCAGGGTTTGGTATATGCATTTGTAACCTGTATAACTTGTCCTTTTTCTATGTTAAAATCTCGCCATGCTGTAAATGGTAAAACAGTGCTTTCATCCGCGATCATGCCATAAAAGATCCTTTTCTTTTCTCCTTTTAGTTCTATCTCTTTTGGGTTTACCGTTATAACCCTGCCTATTATGTTAACATTGGATTCACTTGGTTTAAGCTCTTTTAAAAGTTTTCTCTTAATACCAGCTGAGGTGTCAGAGCCGTATTTTCTAATAATTGTCTTTTTCGCCTGCTGGATTGGAACACCATATTCTAAAAATTTTTGTAATTGTTTCTCAAGCTCATCTACAGTTACTTCTTTTCCAATTTTGTCACCTAATGCCTTGGTAATATCTTCAATATGAGATGATATTTCTTTATTGTCATTAGAAGTCATTATAATGTATTGCCTCCCAGGTTCCAAAAAGAATATATTTTCTCTGATATATCAATGTTTTCGATTTAAAGAAAAACATTTTAAAAAATTTATGAAAAAAATACTAGTAGCTTCTTCTGCTTATTATTGATTTAATTAGTACAACTACTGGTATGATCTCCAGTCTTCCTATCCACATGTTGAAAATAAGCATAATTTTGGCGATAGGTGACATGTTTATACTAGTTATCCCCACAGATAAACCAACGTTGCCTTGAGCTGAGCATACCTCAAATACCGCATCCCCTAGGTTGGAAACATGCATGCTGCTAGTTACTACTATTACCCCTACAAATAATAGTATGATCCATAGGAATGAGATCACTGCTGCTTCGTTTACCTCCTCTAAAGCCTCATCTTTTGAAAGATTTTTTTCACCTAGTTTATAGGCTAGTACCCTCCTAGGAGGAGATAATGCTCTTTTTAGACGCCATCCCATGCCCTTGGCTAGTAGTATCGCTCTAAATAATTTTATACCACCTGCTGTGGATCCGGCTGCGCCACCAACGACCATGGCCATGGACAGAATGATCTTAGCAGAGTTTGACCAACTTGCAATATCAGCAGTGTAAAACCCTGTGCATGTTAACGCGGATACAAACTGGAATCCAGATTCTTTTAAAGATAGCAATATGTTTCTCCCATATGTGCCATTTACAAAGTTAATAATTGTTACAGCCATTCCACCTATTATTATTAGAAATATTAAAGCCTGTGTCTGTGGGTCTTTAAAAAACTTTTTTATCTTACCATTTAGGAGATCATAATGTGCCGCGAATGCTATGGCTCCAGCGATCATCAGAAACACTATTATAATCCTGGAGGGTAATCCATAAGGAACCATGCTGTTATCTGTAACTGAGAACCCCCCGGTTGCGAGACCTGTCATACAATGATTTATCGCCTCCCATATTGGCATCCCAGTAGCCCAAAGTAGGACAATCCCTATTATAGTAAACAGTAGAAATATCCACCAGATGGTTCTAACAGTGGATAAGATTGAAGGATGAATTTTTTCCTCTCTTGCCTCAGATCTATAAAGAGTATATGATCCAGTTCCTGGTCTCGCTAGGATAGCTAGTGTTAATACAATAACGCCTACGCCACCAACCCATTGTATCAGAGACCTGTAAAACTGCAAAGTATGTGGTAAATGGTTTTCATGAACAACCATGGTCAAACCTGTACCAGTCCATCCTGCAACTGATTCAAAAAAAGCTGATAAAAAATCCATGCCTTTACCTATACCGTACTCTGACATAAAAAGAAATGGTATACACCCTATGAGAGAGATAAGCAGCCAGCCTAGTGCCGCTGTGATCATAGCCTCTCTAAACGTTGCCTCCTCTGCATTCCTGAAAAGCGCTACCAATGGTGCACCTGCAGCAACAAAAATACCTGCTGTTAAAAGCAGATATTTTATAGCATTATATTCCCGAAAAATAAGAGAAACTATGATAGTAAAAATAACAATTATACCAATAGCTAAAAAAAGAGTGCCAATGTCTCTGAAAACAACTCTTATATCTCCTGCCAAAAAGGTTTACCCTCCAGTCAGGAGTTTAACTACTTTATCAACCTGGTCTTTATGAGCTAGAACAGTTAACTTATCCCCAGCGTACACCTCTACATCCTCAGTTGGAATTATAAACTTATGATCTCTCTCTATAGCCACTATTAGGCTTTTATGAGGCAAACCTATATTCTTAATTGTTTTACCTGATAATTTTGAATTTTCGGGGATGGGAATTCTAAAAATTTCCACATGTTCGCCTACATTCATATAGTCTTCTACAGTGGGGTGTGTTATTGATTTATAAAGATGCTCTGCCATAACAATATCTGGACTCTTTACTATCTTCACACCTTTTTCCATAAACATTGGCTTACTTTCTTCATTATTTACTATAGAGATAAGGCTTTTAACCCCTTTATTTTTTGCAAGAGAGACAACCATAAGATTTACTGCATCATCTCCAGTGGTTGTAACTAGTACATCAGCTTTTTTAATCTCAGACTCCTCTAATGTTTCCTCTTTTGTAGCATCTGCATTGATTACAATTGCATCTGTTTTTCTAGCTACAGCCTCGCATTTCTCCTGGTTTTTATCTATTATGATTACATTGTGTTTGTCTTTTAGAGCTATCTCGGCGAGTCTTTGACCAATCCCACCGGCTCCTACAATTACAATATACATAAGATAGTCCCCTTTCAATGTGTTTCTTGACGGGATAATTTTTACTTATTATTAAAACTTTTGTTTAATTTTAGATTAAACATTTATTTTATAAACTTTATAATGCTATAAGCTTAATTAGTTAAGTATATGATTTAACAATAAATTATTTTGTTAGAGATTAGCACGTTTTTTATACATTTTGAAATAACATTTCACAAATTAGAGTGCTAGATAAAGTTTATCATGATATATATTATATTGCACAATTAAATTGATAGACATTATTTAGCATAGTCAATACTTTTGAAAAAGTTTTGGACAAAGTAAAAATAAAACAAACTAGCCCAAAAAGGTGGATCGACTTAAAAAAACTGTTTAGAAATGTATTATTAAGAGTTGTTTTAGTATTTGTGTTTAAATTTTACTATTTTACACCTAGGTTTTAATCCAACCCTAGCACAGGTTTGGGTTACTTTCGGTAGTCCGAAGGTAACTCATATGAATAGGGTAACCACAGCTAAAACGTCCCTATAACTCTTGTTA
>QMST01000036.1 GCA_003649745.1 Thermoplasmata archaeon
AGGTTGTGGAAAAGAAAGGAGTAAAGCTAGGTTTTTCATTTATTCTAAATCCAAAACTTTTACTATTTCTACTGAGGCTTCCCACGTTTTTCATTAGATTTGGTGTGAGATTGATGCGAATAGAGAGTGATGCTAAGAGCTCAATGCTTCAGAGTATTTTGAGAGGCAAACCGACTGAGATAGAGTTTTTGAATGGAGAGATAGATAAACTAGCAAGGAATATGGGGTTAAAAGCTCCAATAAATAGAGAATTAGTTCAAATAGTTAAAGAGATGGAGAGAAAAAAGGAACACAGGTTTATGCCTCCATTAGAGCTCGCAGTTGCTCTTGGGATAAATTGAAATTTGCATTACCTTTTAATAAGACAAAATGTTTTCTCTTTTACGTGAAGAAATTATGAAAATATTATTGATCCATAGTGATTTCATTAAATATGAGGTAAAAAGTAAGGCAATAAAAAATGCTGAGGAGGTACCAGATGAACTTAAAAAGGATGGTTTAGAGAATGCTCTTACTGTTTTTATAGCTGTAGAAAAAAAGGATGAAAAGTCACCAGAAAATATTGTAGAAAAAGCAAAGAATGAGATAATAAAGACAGCAAACACTCTTGATGTAAAAAACATAATGCTATATCCTTATGCACATCTTTCTTCAGAGTTAAGTAGTCCTAGAAACGCTATCAACATTTTTATTGAATTAGAAAAGATCATTCAGGAAGAAGGTTACAATGTTAAACGTGCACCATTTGGTTGGTATAAAGCATTTAATATAAGTTGCAAAGGTCATCCTCTGTCAGAATTATCTCGTGAAATAACACCAGAAGCTGAAGAGGAAACAGCTGTAGAGAAAGAGAAGAAAGTGATTTCTAAATGGTGTATACTAACACCAGATGGTAAGCTTGTAGATGCTGAAAAATTTGATTTCAAAGATTACCAATACCTTAAGACCTTCTATAAATATGAAAGTAGTGGGTCTAGAATTGCTAAAGGTGAGCCACCTCATGTTAAACTTATGAGAACCATGGAATTAGTTGACTATGAGCCAGGGAGTGATTCAGGCAATTTTAGATGGTATCCAAAGGGCAAGCTTATAAAAACTCTTTTGGAAGAATATGTGACAAAAATTTGTAAAAAAAATGGGGCAATGCAGGTGGAAACACCTATCATGTATGATATAGAGCATGAAGCATTAAGTGCCTATGTTAAAAAATTTCCTGCTCGTCAGTACATAGTTAGATCTGATGAAAAAGAGTTTTTCCTGAGATTTGCAGCCTGTTTTGGCCAGTATCTGATAGCACATGATATGAATATATCCTATAGGAATTTGCCTTTGAGGTTATATGAGTTAACGCATTATAGTTTTAGAAGGGAACAAAGTGGTGAACTATCTGGGTTAAAGAGATTACGATGTTTCACAATGCCGGATATGCATACACTTTGTGCAGATATTGAACAAGCAAAGAAGGAGTTCAAAAAACAATTTGAACTTTCTATCCAATGGATGCATGCTCTTGGCTTGGATTATGAAGTTGCTATACGTTTTGTAAAAGATTTTTATGAGAAGAACAAAGGTTTTGCATTGGAACTTGTGAAAATGGTGAACAAACCTGTTCTGATAGAACTTTGGAATGAGAGATATTTCTATTTTGTAATGAAATTTGAGTTCAACATAGTAGATTCTTTGAATAAAGCAAGTGCGCTTTCAACAGTTCAGATTGATGTGGAGAATGCTAAGCGTTTTAATATAACCTATATAGATGAGGAGGGAGAGAAAAAGCATCCATTGATTTTACACACCAGTATATCAGGTAGCATAGATAGATGTCTTTATGCAATCCTCGAGAGAGAGGCAATAAGAATGAGCAAGGGAGAAAAAGGAAGATTTCCACTTTGGCTTTCGCCAACACAGGTTAGATTAATACCAGTCAAAAAAGAGCTTATAGATGAATGTGAAAAGATTATCAAAAAAATTGAGGATCCAAATGAGAAAAACAATGTAATTATCAGGATAGATATAGATGATAGAGATGAGAGTGTTTCCAAGAGAATAAGAGATGCGGAGAAGGAATGGGTTCCAATAATAATTGTTGTTGGGGAAGAGGAAAAAAAGACACAGTTACTTAAGCCGAGGTTTAGAGAAAAGAGAATGGAGGAGATTATATGCAAAGAAGGTGTGACAGTAGAAGAGCTAAATGATTTAGTTGTAGAAGAGGTCAAAAAATATCCACAAGCAGAGCTACCATTGCCACGATTTCTCTCTGTAAGACCAAGATTCAGAGGGTGAAAACACAAAAATTATAACAAATATTGACAATTACCAGTAAAAATCTGGGGGAAAATGTTTTGATGTTAGATCGAAAGATTCTATGGGAGATATTAGAAAATTATGATATTGACAAGATAAAGATAGGAATGATTGCATCTCATTCTGCCTTGGATGTTTGTGATGGTGCCGTGGAAGAGGGTTTTCACACATTAGCGATTTGCCAGGAGGGAAGAGATAGAACCTATGATAAATATTTCAAAGCGAAGAGAGATAAAAATGGAAAAATAATCCGTGGCTGTGTCGATGAAACCTGGGTTTTCAAGAAATTTAACGAGATTTTGAAAAAAGAGAATCAAAAGAAACTAGTTAATGAAAACGTTATTTTCATTCCAAACAGGTCTTTTACATCATATTGCAGCATAGATGAAATTGAGAACAATTTTATGGTGCCAATGTTTGGCTCTAGAAATCTTTTAAGAACCGAGGAACGTGGTGAAAAACAAGATTATTATTGGATGCTTGAAAAAGCTGGTATGCCATTTCCAGAGAAAATAGAAGATCCAAAAGATATTAACGAGCTGGTTATAGTTAAACTTCATCATGCAAAAAAGAAACTAGAAAGAGGTTTTTTCACTTGCTCCTCTTACAAAGAATACAAGGAAAAATCTGAAAAATTGATAAAACAAGGAGTAATAACCAGGGATTTGCTTGAAAAAGCTAGGATAGAGAGGTATATTATTGGTCCTGTTTTTAATTTTGATTTCTTTTTTTCTCCAATTGAGGATGAAATGGAAAAACTCGAGCTTCTTGGTGTAGATTGGCGTTTTGAAACCAGCCTTGATGGGCATGTTAGACTGCCAGCGCCACAACAAATGATACTGCCAGAGCATCAGATAATACCAGAGTATACGGTTTGTGGTCATAACTCGGCAACAGTGAGAGAATCCTTGTTAGAAAAAGTGTTTAAGCTTGGTGAAAAATATGTTGAGGCAACCTGGGAATATTATGATTATGGGATAATAGGACCATTTTGCCTGCAAACCTGTGTGGACAAGGATCTAAATTTCTACATCTATGATGTGGCTCCTCGTGTCGGCGGCGGTACAAATGTTCATATGTCAGTTGGTCATCCTTATGGGAATACTCTGTGGCGTAAACCAATGAGCACAGGCCGGAGAATAGCATTTGAGATAAGAAGAGCAATTGAAAAGGGCAAGCTAAAGGAGATAATAAGCTAGCTCCTATTCCTACAATCTATAACCCTTTTCTCAGTCACTATTATATCAACCGCCACATCATACTCTTTATTAGGAATTTTCTCCAGGATTTGTTTCTCAAATGCAAGGCCTATACTTGTATAGTTATTCATTCTCTTGAGTAATTCATCATAATATCCGATCCCATGCCCTATTCTATGACCACGTAAATCAAATGCGATTCCAGGAACTATTACCAAATCTATAATATCTGGAGGAACTATCTCCTTTATCTCTGGCTCCAGTATTCCATATGCTCCTTTTATCAAATTATCCCAACTATTTAGCCTAGAGACCAGTATCTTTCTTCTGCTAACATCAGTAACTGGAACAAAAACAGATTTTTTTCCCTGTAGCAGGGCATCTTTTATCATATCATGAGTGAAAACTTCATTGTCATAAGATATGTAAAACATTATATTTTTCACATCTCTGTGCTCCTCTAGAGTGAATAATCTTTCTTTTATAACCTTGCTTTTTTCTAATACCTCCTCTTTTGCCATATTTTTTCTAAGCTCTATCATTTGTTTTCTCAAAGCTCTTTTCATCTCAATCACTTATCTCTATCGTTTTTCTTCTGGATGTTAAACCATGTGATATTCTAACCCTATCTTTAGATATATTATAATAATCTGCTAGCAACCTAATTAATAGTTTATTAGCTTCACCTTTTTTAGGAGGAGCTTTGAGATATACTTTTAGAAGATCCTTTTCATCTACTATTCTATTCTCCCTTGCATTAGGAATTACTTTCACATTTATCTTTCTCATTTTTTAACCCCCAGTTTTTTCCACAGTTTTATTGAGATTATGGAGATTAAGATGCCCACTATTATTCTTATAATACGCATGAAATGATCAAAAATTATAGGCTGAGTTTTATAAACTATAATTGAGCCAATACCATCTATGATAACATATATACCTATAGCGATAAGAGCTGCCAAGTAGTACTTAGTTTTCATAAATTAGAAAAACATGTCCATTTTATTTATGATTATTTCTAAATTTTTCGAAAAAGCAAAAAGTTAAATTGTTTTATAATAATTTGAAGCTAATCCGCATTTGAGAGAGGAGAGTTTTTTATGAAAGGGGAAGGTCATGGATATGGGAAGGTAATACTTTTCAATGAGCATTTTGTAGTATATGGCATTCCAGCTATAGCATCTGCTATAGGGATGAGGACAATAGCAATTGTTGAGCCATCTGAGAAATTCGAGCTTGTTGATAATAGACCAGAGACACCAGGGTATAAAAAAGAGAAGTTAGAACAACAGAAACAATCTCTAGAAAACATATTCAAAGCAATGAATTTGAAACCAGATAAAATAAAAATAACATTGTCTGGTGATCTAATTGCTGCTAGTGGTGTAGGGGCAAGCGCGGCATCCTGTGTATCTATAGCTAGGGCATTAGATGGTTATTATAAGTTAGGGTTAGATGATGAAAAGATAAATCAAATTGCATACGAAGGGGAAAAGGCATATCATGGCAACCCCTCTGGTATAGATAACACAGCTTCTACATATGGTGGTCTAATATGGTATCAAAGGACACCAGATAGGATAATAATGAACAGGTTGCCTCTAAAGGAGCCAGTGGAAATAGTTATAGGGAATACTGGTAAAGTTGCGAATACTAAACTTGCGGTCCAAGGAGTTAGAGAAAGAAAAGAGAAATACCCGGAGAAGTACAATAAGATATTCAAAGAGGCGGAGGAAATGGTTTATGATGCAAGATCAGCTTTGGAAACCTTTGATCTAAACAAAATCGGTGATTTAATGAGTAAGAATCATAAATTGTTACAGCAGATAGAGGTTTCATCTCCAGAGCTTGATTTTCTTGTGGAAATTGCATTGGACAATGGTGCAATTGGAGCTAAAATGACTGGTGGTGGCCTAGGGGGGAATATGATAGCGTTAACCCCTGGGAGAGATTTACAGGAGAAGGTTGCAAAAGCTATGGAAAAAGAGGGTTTTCAAACAATGAAAACTACTCTTGGAGGATGAAAAAACATGTTGTTTAGAGATTTTGTTAAAAAGTTAGAAGATGAAAAGTTGCTTATAAGAATAAAAAAACCTATAAGTGTGAAATATGAAATCGCAACCCTGATGAAGAAACTGGATGGAAAACCTCTTTTGTTTGAGAATGTGAAAGGTTATGATATTCCTGTTGTAGCAAATGTTTGTTCAACTCGTCAGCTTGTTGCAATTGGACTTGGGATAAAACAACGGGAAATGATAAAGAGATTAACTAATGCGATAGATAATCCAAAGGAGCCCAAGGTAAAAGATGTGAAAGGTTATAGAGAGATAGATGTTGATCTAACGAAACTACCTGTACTCACATATTACAAGATAGATGGTGGCCCCTATATAGCATCTGGCATAGCAATAGCCAAGGATGAGGAGTATGGGTTAAATGCATCTTATCATAGAGCAATGGTTATAGATAAAAACCATGTTGTTATGC
>QMST01000037.1 GCA_003649745.1 Thermoplasmata archaeon
GAAAATTTTTCCTTCCCAATTATAGTTGCAGATTATGTTACAGATGATGGTCGTTATTCTCCTGTTGAAAATGCAACGGTTATGTTTAACAATGAAACGATGTTGACAAATGAATCTGGTATTGCAATCTTTGTTTCTCCAGAGGTCAGTGAGAATACAACCTGTATCATTGAAGCTTATAAGGAAGGCTACAGTAGTGCAAACAAAACCATTGTAGTAGAGGATATCAAGCAACCACTTTATATTATACTTTTGAATGATACAGTGGAGGAGAACTCAACTTTTATAATTATAGTGGCTAGCTATGTCAACTTCAGCACAAGCGATTATCTACCTGTTGAAGATGCAGTAGTAGAGTTTAATGGTGAGACAAATTTGACAAATGAGAGTGGTATAACCACTTTTGTTGCACCAGAGGTAGATGAAAATACAACCTTTGAAATAACAGCACAAAAGGAGGGATATATAGAGAAAAACATAACATTAACAATAAAGAACATAGAAAAAAAAGATACAGAAGATCAGCCTCTTTACATCTACTACTCTCCTAAAACAGTTTTTGAAAGATCCGAGTTTGTAATTGTAGTAGCAGATTATATTACAGAGGATGGTGAGTATTACTCCCCAGTTGAGAAGGCTATGGTAACTTTTGATAGGAAAACAAATTTGACAAATGAGACAGGTGTCACCCTTCTTGTTGCACCAGAGGTAGATGAAGATAAAAGCTACAAGATCACAGTTTATAAGGATGGCTACGAGGAAATCGAGACCACACTAACAGTGAAAGATATAGATGGAACTGATCCAGAGGAAAACGTTACAGAACCAGAGAATCACTCTATCCTCTATGTGTTTTACCAGGATCCATTGTTTGAAAACCAACCATTTATGGTTGTTGTAGCAGATAATGTTACAGAGACAGAAAATGGTACCATTCTCTACGACCCAGTAATAAATGCTACTGTTAAGTTCAACAATGAAACAAAATATACTGATATAAATGGAAGCGCGTCATTTGTTTCACCAGGCGTGGATGGAGAAGCAAATTATACTGTAGTAGTTGCCAAAGAGGGTTACAACACAGTTGAAAAAACTGTAAAAATCATAGACTCTCCACTAACCATAGATGCGCCCACATATATAAATGAAACAGAAAAGTTCAAAATAATGGTTAAACTATATGATGAACCAGTTGTTGCATATGTAATTTTCAATGACACGGAAAACTATACAGATGAAAACGGTGAGCTATTATTAAAAGCACCAGAAGTAGAAAATGATACAATGTTTAACATTACCGTCATAACTGTGTACAATGACACCTATATCTATGGTGAGGTGAAGATATTGATCAAAAATAAAGAGATACAAGCTCGGTCTACACTTAGTGAGAGTTGGCCTGGTGTATTGCTTGGAATAATTGTAGCACTTCTAATCTCTCTAGCATGTCTCATCTTGATGAAAAGAAGAAAAACAATGTTTTCAAAGAAGGAAAAAATCGAGACATTTGCAGAGACTGAGGAGAACATAGAAGATTTCCAACCCATAGAAGAAGATAGAAATGAGAAAACAGATGATGAACTATTATCAGAGACAAAAGAAACCCTCCCTGCTGTATCTGATACCTATCTAGATAAAGTTATAGATTCGATAATAAAGAAAAATCTTGACAAGACAAAAGCATAAGCATAGCCTCTTCTTTTTTCTTATTTTATTATACCCATTTCACTCAATTTTTCAGGTAGATAAGTATCAGTAACATAATCTAACCCATATTTTGCCAAAGCCTGCTGTTCTGATTTCTTACCAAGTTGAAGTTGCAATTTTATCTCTCCCTTCCAAAACTCATCTTGAAACCTTGGATCGCTTAGCTCACTTTTCAAAGCATTTATGTCCTCATTTGTTAACTCATCTGTTGGTAGTTTGTAGTTGACAATATCAGATGGTGTAACACCTAGGAATTGTGCAGCTGGCGTGGCTAGGTATTCTGATATGTGCGCTGTTTTTATCGCACCATATGCCACACTTGCGAATATCCTATAGCTCCAGGGATCACAATCCGTAAAAACCAGCACTGGTAAACCCAGTTCCCCATTGAGTCTTTTCAAAAGTCTTCTCGTGGACCTAGCCGGCTGACCTTTTAGATGAACTAGTATCGCCCGGCTTTTTTCATCAAAACCATTCTCAACTAGTCTATCAAACATACCACCTGTCTCTACAGCTAGGACAAAATCAGCATCATGTTTTTTGAATGTTATTTTCTCAGGCTCAACATTATATGGTATAGAATAACCTGCGTCACCAACGTCATCTTGACAATGGATTTTTCTCTTTACACCTGTTCTTGTAATTTCTTCGATGACAATGTTTCCAATGACTCGTGCACCATCCTCCTCTGGTCTAAGTTTGAAATCCTCTCTCAGGCAACCTGTTATCACCTCTAGATCCTCAGCTAGGCTATCTGACTCCTGCTGAGAGTTAAATTTTGCAAGATTCCATCCCTCTGATATATAGTACATTTCTCTGAGTGTAGAGGATTTTTTATTTTCAATCATTTGTTTTATGAACTCTATAGTATACATTGTTCTTAGGAGCATGTATGCTCCGTCTAGGGTTTTTGCAGTTCTTTTTGAAAGGTTTTTACCATATTTCCATACACTGTGTTTTTCACTGAATACAATGTTAGATTTTGTCCTAGTAGGTAGGGTGATATATGGGATCTCAGCGTTTTTAAAATCATTATATATTTTCTCAGCTATGCCTTGTATCTTGTTTATTGCGTCTCTATATCTTTGCATATTTTTTATTCTCCCTCCCATTTCTCTGCACCTATAACATATTCTGGATTGATGTTTTCAATGTAGAGATCATTTTCCTCAAAATCCTCTTTTGCCAGGTTGGTCATCTCAAAAGACAGTTCTAGCCTTTCAGTTGGTTTAATATTTTCAATTTTCCATTTTAAGTAGTAATCTTTTATTTCCACAGGTTTTGGATTTGTGTTTATTATTGCTCCCTCTTTTGGTTTAAGGGCGTATAGGTTAAATGTTAGAGGTTTATGTTTATAATTTACTATGGTTATCTTGCTAGTTGTCACATATCCTTTTGATTTCTCATATAGTATGGTCTGCCCATTTGATTTCACTATTTGAGATAATGGTTTTTTGGTATACTCCACAGAGTCCTCAATCCATACTACATCCATTATCTTGGTTATCACTTCATCTAATGGTGGCACTGGTTTATTGAGTATTAAAGAGGTTTTCCTGGCAAGTTCTGGCAAAATTTTTGTGATGAGGTCAAATTTTTCTCTTGTTTTTGCTCGTTTGGCTTTTTTAGTGAGATGTCTCTGCATTTTTCTAGCGCATTCTCTAAACGCGAGTTTTATCTCGTTTTCAATCTCTGGGATATCTGCTACAGCCTCTTTGCTCTCAGATGTAAATGGGACATGTGTTGATGCAACATGAACCAGAAAGATCGCAGGGCCCGCAGGTATGCCTTTTCCACCTTTTTGCTCTAAACCATATCTCCTCCAGTCTATGCTTGATATTGCAGCTGTTGAAACGCAATCACCTTGTTGATAGAGTAGGGGAACACGGTTTGCAAATCTTAATATTTTAACAGGGGTATCCTTTGGCAGGTTGCCACCATACACTATACCAGCCTCTACCTGGAAGGGGTTGCCAGAAAAAACAGAGGGAGGCCTAGATGTGGTCACTATAAACTCTGGAGAGATCTCCTGGGTTTCATGTTTTAAACTCCTTCTTATAAGTGTCTCACCTATTGGTGATAAACAGTTTGTCGGAGGGGACATTATTTTAACTTTTTTAAAGGCTTTTAGCAGATTCAGGTGTTGTTCTCTTGTCAACATTTTTGGATTAATATTTTTGTCTAAACCTGCTTCTTTGCATACTGCATTTGTGGTTCTCTCACCCATACTGCTAAACTCTGTTTTGAGAAAAGCAGAGAGTTTTCTGCATTTTGTACTCTTTGCCATCTTCATCAAAGTACCTAGTTCTATACCATATGGGTGGGGTTTTATTTCCATGCTTGGTCTGGGAAGTATCTCTGCTGTTCTTTCAAAAACATGTTTTTCCCCCTGAGGTGTGACAAATGTTATTTGTGCATGTGGGTTTACAATAGATGTGCTTTGTAGATACTCATATACAAATCTTTTACCTCTAACATAGTCGCCAATTATATTTATTTCAATTCTTGTACCCGATGGTTTCTCCCAATGCATAATATCTTGGCTTATAATCTCAGGTGTGTTATTATGCGTGTTTATACCAATTTCATATACATAGGCAGGCATTTTTTCATCTATTTTTGATATAACTCTTGTAGGTTTACCTGTTGTTAGCTGCCCATAGAGCACCACCGCTGATACACCTATACCCTGCTGTCCTCTACTTTGTTTGATCGCATGAAACCTTGATCCATATAACAACCTACCGAACACATTTGGTATCTGTTTTTTAACTATCCCTGGGCCATTGTCCTCGACGATTATTTTGTACTCATTTTTTTCTCCACCGTCTTCATCTTTTATCTCAACAACTATATCTGGTAGTATCCCTGCTTCTTCACAGGCATCTAAACTGTTATCCACTCCTTCTTTTACACTTGTTATTATAGCCCTAGTGGGGTTGCCAAATCCTAGTATATGTTTATTTCTCTCAAAAAACTCTGCGACAGAAATCTCTTTTTGTTTTTGAGCTAGTTTTAAAGCGATGGGATTAGCCAAATTATCAGCTTCCCCTCCTAAATTCTCTTCAATTTTGATATACTGGTAGGGTATATAAGAATTTTTATGGGAGAATCAAAAGTAAAAAATGTTTTTTTTGCTGAAAAAGAGAGGGTTATGTTGGATGTAGAATAGATCTATAGAATCTGATAGTATTTGTCTAGATTTCTCAGAGTTTTCAAATTCTGTACATGCTTTTACTGTTTGATGTTAAAAGGGTAATGCCACATATTCTATTCGTCAATCCAAAATCTAGCACATGATTTGTACGGCTACGGCAAGAGGTTAGCCGGCCTTTGAACCCCATCCTGTTTTCTTGTTTTGGTTATTATCAACACCTAGAATAATGTTAGATAGAATGTCTCTTTCATAAACCATGAAATTAAAACTTTTAAACCAGTTTCTCTTTCTAAAGGGTTTAGAAAATATTTATAAGCCGAAATTTACTTCGATTTGCAAGTATAGGCGTTAATGAAGGAGTAGAAAGTTATGGGTCAGTATAATCAAAAAGAGATAGAAAAAAAATGGCAAGAGAAATGGCAGGAGATGAAAATATACAGGTTTGATTTTAATGATAAAAATAAACCTGTATATAGTATAGATGTTCCCCCGCGATATGCATCAGGTCCATTGCATGTTGGTCATGCTGTTCATTATACACATATTGATTTTGTAGCACGGTACAAAAGAATGAGGGGTTACAATGTTTTTTTCCCGTTATGTTTTGATGTGAATGGTATTCCTATAGAGGAGAGGGTAGAGAGAAAACTGAACATAACTCGTAAAGATATAGAGAGACATGAGTTTATAAAATTATGCTCTGAGTTTGCACAGAAGAATATCAAAACAATGATAGATCAGTATGTTAAGCTTGGAGAAAGCATGGATCCTAGCATATACTATCAAACTGATTCAAAAGATTATAGGAGAATAACCCAAATTTCTTTTATAGAACATTATGAAAAAGGACACATCTATAAGGGAGAGTTTCCAGTGAACTGGTGCCCACGGTGCATGACAGCTATGGCAGATGCAGAGGTTCAGTATACAGAGAGAAAAACATCGCTTAACACTATAAAGTTTTATTTCGTTGATGAACAACCTGAGGCGATTCTAAAGTATCATGGTATTGGTAAAGACAAAAGGGGCTTCTAC
>QMST01000038.1 GCA_003649745.1 Thermoplasmata archaeon
GCAACATCAAAACCTAGAAAACCTGTTCTTGGCGCGTCAAGGTAGTATTTCACATATAGAGTGAACTCTTTAGGAACTATTTTAAATGTTATCAAATCACCCTTACAAGCAACCTTTGATCCTTTAACATCTATCTCTCCTATATACAGATTGTGTCATTTTCATTAGTAACAGTTTTCTTGTTTTTAGTTACTACAAATGCATCTACTGATGAAAACATCACTAAAAATGCTATCATAAAAACTATTATTGATGTTCTCATATCTCCCACGATTCTATTTATATAACTTATGATATAAATATCTATCTATAGTTTTTATCTTATACTATAAAAATTCAAAATCAATAAATAGAAAAAATATCATTCTCAGCTCACCATGGAAGAGGGGTTCATCACTGTAAACAAGGATTACATGATTTTCTACCGGTATCATAAGAGAGATCCAAAATACAGGTATTTTAACAGAAAATTTGAAATAGCCTTGTTCAAAAAAGACAATGCAAAGAGTAAACTGTTGCTCTTACTAGACAATTGTGATACAGGTCCTGGAAAATGGTTTCCTCATATTCATAAACCTGGTCTTGATAAAAAATATTACCTTGGTATTTCAACCCTAAACTGGAATCAGCTAAAAAATAAATTACTTGAATGCTTTGTTAGCGAAACAAAAGAGGATTATCGAGAGGACTTTAAAAAAGCCGTGGATAAACTTCTATCGCCAAAACTTTCCTAAACAAACGATAATTTTATTTATTAAAAAATACATTTTTATTTTGGGGAATCAGGAGCTTTAAACAATTGTTTCCCATCTAAAAATCTACAACCTCAATTGTTTAAATGTCTACCAGTTATGACTTGTTGTCACTGGTTAGACGATAAAATCTGAGGTTTACTGAGGAACAGATGATCCCTGATTCCCCTTTTTTACTTTAATTTTTTCTTATAATCTTTTAACATTGTTGCTAGGTCCTCTAGTGTGCTTTCTAATGTACCTAAAACTTCATGGACTCTATTTGTGGTTATAGCACCGCTTTTTGAGGGTTCTATTAGCCCCTCTTGCTCTAATATCCTCAAGGAGTATCTTATAGAATGCTGAGGTAAATTCGTTAATTGTGATAGTTTTATTATCCCTATGGGTTCGTTTTCTTTAACAGCTTTTAAAACCTCTAAATGTCTGCCTAAGATGTTTATCTCTGAGACTGTGGTGTCTAATAGGGCGGATCTTTTACGTGGCATTTTTTCACCTCCTCATCCCTGATAGTTGAATGTTTTTATAGATATATAATGTTTATTGTTATCATGGTGCGAAATATCTATAGGGTTGAAAAGAGGGCTAGATGTTGGTAACATTTGTACAACAAACTATTTATACACTGGACTATATAATAATATACTGCTATCACCTACCATCTCCCCTCCTTTTTATTTTTTAAAAATATTTTTTATTCTATATTTGTTCTAAAAAGTTTAAATATTGTATTTTACAAAAGATAAATTTAGAGGATCATGAAAAAATTTGTAACATTTATAATAGTAGCCTGTTTTATTCTTCTTATATTTACTTCTACAGCCAGTGCCCGATGTAGCTCATGCACACCTATGGTTTCTACCTATAAAAACCCTGGTTTTTTCAACCAATTTTTTTGGAAATTGATTAGATCTCTGACGCAGTTTGAGATACAATCTGAGGTTTCTACTTATGAGAAAAAAATCAGCTGTAAAAACCATTATTATTTAGAAGAAGACTATGCTGTTAGATATGAAGAAAATTATCCAGCTTCTGTGTATTCAAAATGTGCCGTAATAATCGGTGGTGGCACTGGATCATCTGATTCCCCTGAGATATCATATTATGCTCATAAAATTTACATAGGGCTTAAGAAAAAAGGTTTTTCTGATAAAAATATCTATTATGTTAGTGCACAGAAAAAAGAAGGCGTTGATGCATTTTCAAATAAAGAAAACACTAGGTATGCTCTAAAATACTGGCTTAGATCCCATTCTGGATCCCTAACCAGTTGCTATATCTTCCTATTAGGCCATGGAAACCATAGAAAAGACGAAGGCCTACTCTTGTTAGGTCAAGGTTACATTGGGGAGAGCGACATAGCAAAATGGATCAAAGGTTTAAGTTATAAAAAATGTCTTATCATGGTTGGATGTTGCGCCGCTAGTTATTTTAAAGATGGGCTAAGTGGGAAAAACAGGGAGATACTAGTACCATCTAGATATTATGCAACAACTCAGGATATAGCTATTCTTATAGACAAAGCTCTCTCCAAGGTTGAGACTGATAAAGGCTACAAAAAATTACCATACTATCATCTTCCACTCCCATATGGGCATATAAAACCACAAAGATTGTTAAAAATAAAAATTCTATAAATTTTGGTAATCTTTTTGAAACAGTAGATGTTACAATATACTATATTATGAGAATAGATCCATGGAGCGCCACCACCTATCAGGATTATGCAAAGCTGAGAGAAGAATTTGGGATAGAAGAGTTTTCAGATGATATTTTAAAAACCCTGCCAAATCCAATTAAGATACTGAGAAGAGGCATTGTCTTTGGGCATAGAGATTTTCATAGAATAAGAGATGCTATATTAAAAAAGGAACCCTGGGCGATCTTAACAGGGCTCATGCCATCCGGTAGAATGCACCTAGGGCATAAAATGGTCATTGATGAAGTCATATACTACCAGAGCATAGGCGCAGATGTATCCATTGCAGTAGCAGATATAGAAGCATACGCCACGAGAAACTATAGTTTCAAGGAGACAAAGAGATTTGCTTTTGAAGAGTATCTGCCAAACTATATAGCCCTGGGTTTAAAACCAGAGAAATGCAGAATATATTTTCAATCAAAAAACACGGATGTTAAAGATCTTGCATACATACTTGGTAGAAAGGTAAACTGGTCTGAAATGCTTGCCATATATGGTTTCAACAGCTCAACAAACATGTCACATGTTTTATCACCCCTTATACAAGTTGGAGATATATTACATGTGCAGCTTGAGAAATATGGTGGCATAAGACCAACCCTGGTTCCAGTGGGCGTAGATCAAGATCCCCATATACGCCTAACAAGGGATATAGCTGATGCATTTCGTATCTACAGCATTACTAAAACCAGTGATAACAAAATAGGCGTATTTGTCAAAGTAGACAAGGATATAAAGAAACTATTAGATGTGGCTCAAACTCTTTTAGAAAACCTGGGTTATAAAAAACTGAAAAGGATAGACAGTTATAAAGCAATATACATAGATGATGCACAAGAAGGAGACATAGAAAAAATTGATTTTAAATTTGCTAAAAAAGAAAGAGAATTCAATGAAAACAGTTTCATAGCACCCTCCTCAACATATCATAGGTTCATGACTGGTCTAACAGGAGAAAAAATGTCCTCTTCAAAACCAGAAACCGCTATATTTTTAACAGATAAGGCTGAAGATGTTAGAAGAAAGATAATAAATGCGAAGACTGGTGGGGCTGCAACACTTGAGGAGCAAAAAAAACACGGTGGGAAACCTAATCAATGCATGGTATATGAGCTGTTTTTATATCACCTCGTTGAAGACGACAGAGAATTGGAAAAAATATATTTCTCCTGTACACAGGGTGAGAGAATGTGCGGTGATTGCAAAAAATATGCGATAGAGCTACTGGAGAAGTTTTTAAAAGAGCTTGCTGAAAAACGTGAACAGGCAAAAGAAGAAATAAAACATTACATATCTAATGGTTAGAGCTTTTTTCAACAGTTATTTGAATTTCAATATTTCATCTTTTCCATCTAACTCTACAGAGAGATATATCTCCCTATATGGTGGTTTAAATTTTAAATTGTTTTTATCAAGATATTCAAAGACCTTGCTATATATCTTATTTAGTGTTTTACATAAGTCTTTATGTATCGCTACTAGGGTGTTCTCAAAATTTGGCTCCTTGATTTTTCCTATTTAAAATGCATTATCCGGTTCTATATCCCCTTCAAAGATAAAACCTATCTTTCTATCAACGCCAGAAATGGATTTGTTTTCTAGAATATTTTTCTCTATTATCCCAATTGGTGGAGAGAAAACATCTACTTTTTTCCTCCAACTGCCTGTATAAACTCTTGAGAATCTTAGGCAGTTCATCTAATTTACCATCAACAAATGCTATTTTATATTCCATAACCAAAAAATATAATAGTTTTTTAACGCTTAAATTTTATTAAAAAATACCCGCTATTCTACATCCCCATATAGTAAAAGCCGCTGGCGGGATTTGAACCCGCGACCTATTCCTTACCAAGGAATCGCTCTACCAGGCTGAGCCACAGCGGCATCATCTCAAAACAAAAAAATGAATGAAATAACCTCTTTTATATTTTTACTTACATTGGGCAAAATTTTATTAATCCTAAACCATCTACATAACAGAAATTCTACGGGAGGCTGAGCAAATCACATCAGATCTAAACCTACCAGATATACAATCAAGCATCCCCAGTGCAAATTTTAAACTAACTAGAGTAGGGGTCACTAATGTTAAAAAACTAGTTCATGTGAAAAGACCAAACAGAGAAGAAATCATTACACTTGTTGTAACAATGGACTTATTTGTTGATCTACCAGCTACTCAGAAAGGCAGCCACATGTCCAGAAACATAGAAATAGCAGAAGAAATAGTGGAGCAAAGCATCACAAAACCAATAACAGATCTAGAATCCCTATGCGCAAAAATAGCAAAAAAACTCCTTGAGAAACACCAGTATGCCACAAGAGCAGAAGTCAAAGCATATGCAGATTATTTCTTAGAAAGAATAAACCCCTCAGGAGTAAAAGCTTTAGAACCATATAAATTAATCGCAGAGTCCAGAGCCAATGACAAGGGAGGGTTAAAAAAACTCATTGGTGTACAAGTTATTGGAATGACAACTTGTCCATGTGCGATGGAAATAACAAAAAAACTTGGAGAGTATAACAAAAGCTTACCCTCACCAACTCATAACCAGAGAAACATTAGCACATTACTGATAGAAGTCCCTGAGGATTGCCAAGATATTGATGCAGATGATCTCATAGAGATCGTAGAGAGTTCTCTAAGCAGCCCAACATATAGTCTGCTAAAGAGAAAAGATGAGGGAAAAATAGTGTTAGATGCTCATAAAAAACCAAAATTTGTAGAAGACGTTGTTAGAGACATGTTACAGGCTGTACTTAAAAAATACAAACACCTACCAGATAATGTCATTGTGATAGCTAGAAGCGAAAGCGAAGAATCCATACATAAACACAATGCATTTGCAGAAAGAATAACAACACTCGGCGAGCTGAGAAAATAAAATTTTCTAAAAAACATCGCATCATCTTTAAAAACTTCTTGTGTATTACAGGGTTTGATGCAATATGGCTAAATATCATATAGCAGTCCTACCAGGAGATGGCGTAGGCAAAGATGTAATGGATGCAGCAATGATAGTCCTAGACACCATTGGTTTAGATGCAGAATACATTTATGGCGATGTTGGCTGGGAGTTTTGGAAAAACGAGGGAAACCCTCTACCAGACAGAACCATAGAACTACTTAGAGAAACCGATTGCTGCTTATTTGGCGCGATAACCTCGAAGCCAAATGAGGATGCACAAAAAGAACTTGCACCACATCTCCAAGGCAGGGGTATAAAATATTCTAGCGCGATAGTAAGAATCAGACAAGAGTTTAACCTACATACAAATCTAAGACCTTGTAAAGCGTTCAAGGGCAATCCATTGAATTATAGAGATGATATAGATATAGTTGTTTTTAGAGAAAACACAGAAGGACTTTACGCAGGCATAGAATTCAGACCCATACCAGAAGAAGTAAGAAAAGCACTCAGTCTGCATCCAAAAA
>QMST01000039.1 GCA_003649745.1 Thermoplasmata archaeon
ATATCTTTGTTAAAAATGTAAATACAATCCCAATATTATTTCACGCACCTGAGCAGGCTTTTATCAACATCGAGGACAGATGCATCTATGGGTGCATATTCTGTAACAATGCAAGATTATCTAAAAACTCTTTTCTTCAAAAATACAATGATTCTATGTTTGTTGATCTCATACTAAAAGCCTCAAAAAGAGAGGATTTCAAAGCAGTGGCTTTAACAAGCGGGGTCTACCCAGACACTAAAACAATTATTAAAAGAATGACACATATTATAAAAGAAATTAGAAAAAAACTACCTATTATACCAATTGGTGTTGAACCATATGTTGAGGATAAAAACGAGATAATCCAGCTGAAAGAAGCCGGGGCAGATGAGATAAAAATAAACATCCAAACACCAAACAAACAGATGTTTAAAAAAACTTGTCCAGGTATGAAATATGAGAAAATCTTGGACTTACTTGATTATGCAGTTGAGATCTTCGGTGAGAACAAGGTGACATCTAATATAATCTATGGGTTAGGTGAGGAAACAGTTGATATTTTGAATAATATAGAGCTACTTGCAGAAAAGGGAGTGGTACCTAATCTTCGGTTAGTGAGAATAAATGATCAAAATAAGAAGAGAATTGAAAAAATGATGAATAGAAAATTAGAAAATCCTCCTAGTGCTGATTATATTGTTTTCCTTTCAAAACAGCTTAAAAATGTCTTGAAAGATAACAATTTAACAACTCTGGAGTTTAAAACAATGTGCCAACCCTGCAATTGTTGTGACATTGTACCATTCTACGATATTTAAAAAAGCTCATATTTTTCAGAGGAAGAATACAGGGGCAATCTTTAAATACTAAATTTAATTATCCTTTTTTCACACCTGTCTATAACCAGACACTTAAAAACTGGGCAACATCTCCGATGATGACCCAGCAATCAGGCAGTCAGTTTAAAAAACAAAAGCTTTTGACTGCTTGATTAGGTGTCACGGTTTAGACAAAAAATAAGGGTAAAAAATCATTTCAATATGAAAAATCGATTTAGAAGGAGATAATATTATGGCCAAAAGACATCGACCAAGAAGAGGTTCAATGGGGTATTCTCCTCGGAAACGTGCTAGATCAGAGACTCCACATATTAAAAACTGGCCAGAGAGCAACGCTGATAAACCCAAGCTACAGGGGTTTGCGGGCTACAAAGCTGGTATGACACATGTTTTTGTAATAGATTACAGACCAACCTCTACAACAGCTGGTAAAGAAGTCATGGTTCCAGTTTCAGTTGTTGAGGTTCCACCTATAAAAATAGCTGCGATAAGGGGATACAAAGACACCTTCTATGGGTTACAAACCTTGACAGAAATTTGGGCTGATAAAATAGATCCTGAGCTCAAAAAAAGACTACCCTTGCCTAAAAAGGAGATAAAAAAGGACTGGAATTTGCTTAAAGAAGCAGATGAAATCAGAGTACTAGCATATACCCAACCAAAAACTGTAACAGGAGTACCAAAGAAAAAACCAGAGATCATAGAACTAAGGATAGATGGTGGCACCTTGGAGGAGCAAATAGAATATACGAAGCAGATACTTGGAAAAGAGGTGAAAATCAGTGATGTTCTAAACGAGGGGGGCATGGTTGATGTAATAGCAGTCACCAAGGGTAAGGGTTTCCAAGGTGCTGTTAAGAGATGGGGTATAAAACTATTGCATCACAAGGATTCAAAACATAGGAGAAAAATAGGAACAGCTGGATCATGGCATCCAAACTGGGTTCAACCCACGGTTCCACAAGCCGGTCAAATGGGATATCATCAGCGAACAGAGTTTAACAAGCGTATACTCAAGATCGGTGAAAATGGGGAGGAGATAACCCCAACGGGTGGTTTCCCACACTACGGCGTAATTAAAAACAATTATGTTCTAATACATGGCTCTATTCCTGGGCCGACAAAAAGATTAGTTTGCCTAAGAGAAGCCATAAGATACAAGAGGGGAATAAAGGTGGAAAAACCAGAGTTAACCTACATATCAACGTCTAGTAAACAAGGTGTATAACCATGAAAGTAAATATTTATGATCTAAATGGAGAAGTCAAAAACAAAATTGAACTACCAGACATATTTAGCCACCCTGTTCGACCTGATGTTATAAAAAAAGCCTTTGACATTCTAAGGGCAAACAAACGTCAGCCATATGGTGTTGATCCAACGGCTGGTAAAAAACATGCAACAGCATCAGCTGGAAAAGGACTGGGGGTTTCACGGGTGCCCCGGTTGACACAGATAGGCAGCAGAAGAGCAGCGCTTGCACCAGGGACAGTAGGAGGTAGAAGAGCTCATCCACCCAAGGCTGAGAAAAACTGGAAAGAAAAAATCAACAAAAAAGAAAAACAATTAGCAATAAAATCAGCTTTATCAGCCACCAAGGATAAAAATATTGTGAAACAAAGAGGACATAGGTTTGATGAAAAAATCACACTACCAATAATCATAGAGAACAAATTTAAAAACCTCAAGAAGACAAAAGAAGTCATAGAGGTTTTGAAAAAATTAAAAGTCTACGAGGATATAAAAAGAGCAGAAGAAGGAAAGCACATAAGAGCTGGTAAGGGAAAAAGAAGAGGTAGAAAATACAAGATACCCAAGTCTATACTGATCATCTCAAACAAGGGAGATATACATAAAAGCGCATCTAATATACCTGGTTTAGATGTCATAACACCTGATCAGATAAACATAGAACACCTCGCACCTGGTGGCAACCCTGGGAGACTCACTATTTTCACAGAAGAGGCAATAAAACAAATAGGAGGAAAATAATAAAAAATGGTAGAGGACCCCTATAGAATAATACTACATCCATATGTTACAGAGAAAAGCATGTCTAAACTTGAAAAAGAAAATGCATTAGAATTCATAGTTAAAAAAACAGCGAACAGGAGTGAGATTAAAAAGGCAATAGAAAAAATGTTTAATGTGAAAGTGAAAAAAGTAAACACTAGGATAACAAAATATGGTAAACATGCCATTGTAACCCTCATGCCAGAATACAAGGCAGAGGATATAGGCATGAGAATAGGAATATTCTAAGATAAAGAGTGGTTGTTATGGGTAAAAGAATCTTACCGCAAAGAAAAGGACGCGGAACCAGCGTGTTTAGAACACCATCTCACAGGTACAAGGCAGATGTTAAATATGAGATCCAAGAGGAATTAAAAGGAGTAGTAGAGGATATCCTTCATGATCCCGGTCACACTGCACCCCTTATTAAGGTAAAATTAGAAAATGGAAAAAACACCTATTTAATAGCCACTGAGGGTTTGAAAGTAGGAGATACTATAAGATTTACAGAAGAAAAAGATTTCAAAATTGGTAACGTGCTGCCACTGGCAAGTATACCAGAGGGGTTCACCATCTGCAACATAGAATTATCACCAGGTGATGGCGGCAAACTTGTAAGAAGCAGTGGAGCATATGCGACAGTAATCTCCCATGATAAAGATAAAACAGTTATTAAACTCCCATCTGGTAAGTTTAAAACACTTAGGTCACAATGCAGAGCAACCATTGGGATAATAGCAGGTGCAGGTAGAACTGATAAACCATTTGTAAAAGCAGGTACAAAACATAGAGCTATGAGAGCTAGAGGAAAAACTCATCCCCGTGTAAGAGGTGTCGCTATGAACCCTGTAGCACACCCCCATGGAGGAGGATCTCATCAACATGTCGGCAGACCTAAAACCGTTAAAAGAGGTGCACCACCAGGAAGAAAAGTTGGAAGTATCTCTGCAAAGAAAACCGGTAGAAGGTAGATAAAAAATGATAGAGGAAGAGAAAAAAAGGATTAGCAGAGCAAAAAGAAAAAGAAAAGAAAAGAAAAAAATGGAGGTTATCAGCAGAGAGTTTAGATACAGGGGACTAACCTTAGAGGAACTGCAGAGTTTAACAATAGAGGACCTGTTGAAATATTTACCTGCCAGAACAAGAAGAACATTAAAAAGAGGTTTGACACCAAGACAAGAAAAACTACTTAGAGAAATCAGAAAAACAGAAAAAGGGAAGCTAATAAAGACACACTGCAGAGACATGATAATATTACCAGAATTTGTTGGTCACAAAATAGGAATACATAATGGCAAGGAATTTGTACCGGTTGAGATCAAACCAGAAATGATCGGTCACTATCTAGGAGAATTCGCGCTTACAAGAAAAAGAGTCGTCCACAGTTCACCTGGCGTAGGTGCAACACGTTCATCAAAATACATGCCACTGAAATAAAGGTTAAAAAGAGTAGGTGATAAAATTTGAAAAGATACTCAATGGAAATAGACCCTGAGAAAACCGCAAAAGCATATGGGTTTGAAATGCAATGCTCACCAAAGGACTCATACAACATAGCCAAGGCTGTAAAAGGGATGAAATTACAGGATGCAAAAAAACTGTTAGAAGATGTGATAGCGTTAGAGAGACCAATAAAATTCTATAGATACAAGAGAAAAGCTGCTCACAAAAAAGGTTGCATAGGCGGAGGGGGATACCCAAAAAAAGCTGCAGAATGTATACTTTATGTGATAAAAAACGCGGAAAACAATGCTGAATACAAAGGTTTAGACACAGAGAACCTGGTCATAGCACATATTTCCACTTATAAGGGTAGAAAAATAGAAGGGATAATCCCAAGGGCACATGGAAGAGCCACGGCGAAAAATGAGCAGACAACAAATATAGAAATAATACTCAAGGAGACAGAGGAGGAAGAATAAATATGGTAGCGGAGAGAAAGTTCATCAAAGAAAAAGTGAAAAGAATGCTAGTAAAAGAGTTCATAATGAAAGAAATCGAAGGAGCAGGATTCGGCGGACTAGACATCCAAAGAACACCGATGGGAACCAGGCTGAGCATGCTTGTAGAAAGACCTGGACTAGTAATAGGAAGAGGAGGAGCAAACATAAACAAACTTAGCAAAGAACTAGTTGAAAAATTCCAGCTTGACAACCCCCAAATCGAGATCCAAGAAGTTGGTAACAATGCAGCTTTGAACGCACAGATAATGGCAGAGAAACTCGCAGAAGCCCTAGAGAGAGGATGGCATTTTAGAAGAGCAGGTCATGCAACCGTGAAAAGAATAATGGATGCAGGAGCCAAAGGATGCCAGGTGATAATCTCCGGTAAACTAACAGGAGAGAGACATAGAACAGAAAAATTCACAGAGGGGCATATCAAATACTGCGGAGAAATAGTAAAAGAAGTCATGGATGAGGGATACGCAATCGCCAAACTAAAACCAGGTATACTTGGTGTAAAAGTCAGGATTATGAAACCAGATGCAAAACTACCAGATGAAATCCATATCAAAACAGTTGAGGAGACAAAAACCGAGGAAAAGAAAGAAGAAAAACAACCAGTTGGAACAAAACTATCCAAGATAAAAGAACTTGATTCCTCATTGGTAAAAAAACTTGAAAAAGCAGGTATTGAAACCATTGAAGAACTATATGACATGAGCATAGAAGAAATAGCATCAATTGAAGGATTAAATGATAAAATAGCTAAAACCTTGAAGGAAAAACTTGAGAAAATAATTAAGGAGGTGAAGTAAAAATAGGAAATATTTTGAAAGCTAGAGATATAAGGCAGCTCACACCTGGAGAGAGAAAAGAAAAATTAAAAGAATTAAAAGAAGAACTCATGCATGAGAGAGGAGTATCAGCAATGGGTGGTTCCCCTCCATCACCAGGGAAAATACGCCAATTGAGAACATCCATTGCTAGACTGCTCACAAT
>QMST01000040.1 GCA_003649745.1 Thermoplasmata archaeon
AGGTAGAAATAAACAGCATATTTTAGGAATATCTGAATTAAGACCAAACATGGATTGTACTATATTTGGGAAAGTTGAAAGAATTTATCAACCAAAGAAATTTGAAAGGGGAAATAAAGTCGGCAGAGTTGTTAATCTAGATATAGTAGACAATACAGATAGATGTAGACTCGTTCTTTGGGATGAGGATGTTGAACTAGTTGAGAAAGGGATAGTTGGAATAGGTAGTGTTGTAAAGGTAATAAATGGTTATACTAAAGCTGGTAAAAATGGTTTTTTGGAGGTAAACGTTGGTAGATGGGGTTCGATAGAAGTTGATCCTGAGGATGCACCTGAGATAATAACAAAGGAGAGTTTAAGAGAATCTAGTGATATAGAAGGTGAGATAATAGAAATAAGACCTACGCGGGCGTTTTTTAGAGATAATGGGGAATTTGGTTTTGTTACAAGTATCAAAGTTAGAGATGAGAGGGGAGATAAGCTAAAGTTGACTCTGTGGGATGAGAAGGTAAAGGAGATTCAGAATTTTAAAGTTGGGGATAAGATACTTGTTAAAAATGTAGATGTAAGATGTGTTAATCATGAAAAAGAGTTTCATGTGACCTCCGATAGTGTAGTGTTGAAGACCTGACCATACTCTTTATAAATATGTTATTCTATAACAAATTTGGGAGGCCAGTTGATGGTTAAAAATGAGATCGAAAGCTTACCTGGCGTTGGACCAGCTATAGCTGAAAAACTCAGGGATGCTGGCTTTGACACTATACTTAGCATAGCAGTTGCTTCTCCTATGGAGCTTGCAGATGTTGCAGATATTGGGGAATCCACTGCATCTAGGATTATACAGGCTGCTAGAAACGCTGCTGATGTTGGTAAATTTGAAACAGGCAATGTTTTATTGGAGAAGAGGATAAAGATTGGTAAGTTAACAAGTGGATCTAAGTCTTTAGATGAGCTCCTTGGTGGTGGTTTTGAAACACAGGGTATAATAGAGCTTTTTGGCGAGTATGGTAGTGGTAAGACGCAAATTGCACATCAACTATGTGTAACAGTTCAACTTCCAAGAGACAAGGGTGGACTTGAGGGACATGCTATATATATTGACACGGAAAATACTTTTAGACCTGAGAGAATAGTTGAGATGGCAGAGGCTTTTGATTTAGACCCTGATAAGACGCTTAAAAATATTCACGTCGCCAGGGCTTATAATTCAAGTCATCAAATGTTACTTGTTGAAAAAGCTATGGAATTGTCAAAAGAGATCCCTGCCCGGTTGCTAGTGGTTGATTCTCTCACAGCTCATTTCAGAGCAGAGTATCTTGGCAGAGGCGCCCTAGCAAATAGGCAGCAGAAGATAAACAGACATATGCATGATCTGCTTAGATGGGCGAATCTCAACAATGGCGTGGTATGTGTAACAAACCAGGTTTCAGCTAAACCAGATGTATTATTTGGTGACCCCACTAGGCCAATAGGTGGTCATATTGTAGGTCATACTGCTACTTTTAGAATCTACCTTCGTAAAAGCAAGGGTGATAAAAGAATAGCCAGGCTTATAGATTCTCCTCATCTACCAGAGGGAGAAGCTGTTTTCTCAGTAAAAAGAGAGGGTATAAGAGATTAAAAATCTACAGAAGAAAATAAGGAAAGATTTAAATCTTAAGATATGTATACCATATATGAGAGGTGAGTAGTATGGCATATAAACATGGAGATTGGACTCTATATAAGAGGGATGTTAAGTTAAAAGGTGGAAAAATGCAGACAATATATTTCTTCAGCAGGAGAACACCAAAGAGTGGAACACCTTGTGACCTGCCAAATGGTTACAAGGTAGAGATAAACAATAGAACAGGTTTACCATACCTTAGAAAGAGATAAAGACATCCCCCTTCTCTTTTTATTTTTTGAACTTTTTTCCTCCTTGTTTTTTGGATAAGAAATGTTAACAAAAATTTATATACTATGCTGTATAAATTTTATTATTGATGCATCCTATGATCCCTAATAAGAAACTATTGTCCTTGTTATCAGTGTTTATCCTACTGGTTATAGCTTTCTCTGGTTGCTTAGGCAGCCCAAGTCATAATGAAAACCAGCAGTATAAAAACATTATAAAAAATAAAAAACCTGTTGCAGCAATAGATGTACCAGAGCAGGCATATATTGGTGATGAGATAACATTTGATGCCTCTAAGAGTTATGATCCAGATGGAACTATAGTCTCATATTCTTGGGATTTTGGTGATGGTTCCACTGCTAAGGGTAAGGTTGTGAAGCATGCATATAGTCCAAAGGAGATGATGGCGCCTGAGTATCCATTGTTTGTACCGGTTACATTGACTGTTGAGGATGATAAAGGTGCTTTTGACTGGCAAACATTTACAATAAGTTTAATGCCCAAAAACTATGTTTTTTATCTCTCAGAGGGTTCATTGGTTATGGATAAGCCATCTGAGGGCAGTACAGCTGTGAAGGCTGGTATGGGTTTAATGAGGCCTAAGGCTGAGATAGTTTATAATCTGGACACCCCGATAGTGCTACCGACTTGTGCCTGGAATGTGACAATCTATATTGAGAAATCACGTTTTGCAGTGTTATCAGGGTTATCTGTTATTGCCCTGGGTGAAAATGGTAGTGAGATAGCCTCTTTAGATTCAACGGCAGGTATTTTAGGTGGTATAGGTAAAACTAGTGTAACATATCAGTTAAGTGGTTCATTCCCCGAGGGTTTGTTCTCTGGTATAAAGATTATTGTGAAAGGTTTTTCACTTAGAAGCTCCATCAGGTTAATGTATGGTGGAGAAAAAGCCAGTGTTATCTGTTTTGATCTAACCTAGGTAAACCGTTCATATCTGATTATCTCATCTAATCTCTTTCTGGGTCTTTCCATTGGCTCCTCTGCAGGATAACCTATTGTTATTAGCACAACTACTTCTAGATCCTCTGGGATGTTTAACACCTTTTTAACTTGCTCCTCGTAAAATGCTCCAATCCAGCATGTGCCAAGGCCTAGCTCTACTGCTTCTAATGCGATATGTTCAAAGGCTATTCCCATATCTATCTTATACCATCTACTCACATTTGGATCTGATACCCCAGCTATAACAACAGAAGCCTCTCCAACAAATTCTTGGTTTTTACAAGCTGGAATAAGTTGTTTCTTGATCTCCTTGTCTCTGACAACCACAAAGATCCAATTTTGTCTGTTTTTAGCAGATGGAGCTAATCTAGCTGCTTCTAATAGCAATTTTAGCTTTTCTTCTTCAATCTCTTTATCCTTATATTTTCTTATACTCCTTCGCATCCTGATTGCATCTCTCACATCCATATAATCACTCTCCTTTGCCTAATACCTGGACAAATATTTCTCTATTTCTTGCTCTAGTATCAAGTTCTAAAAACACTATTTGTTGCCATGTGCCTAACGGTATATCACCATTTATAATAGGCAATGTCAGACTACATCCAATTATGCTCGCGCGTACATGAGAATGCCCATTATCATCATGCCATGTCTCATGATGCTTATAATAAACATTTTTTGGAGCTATTCTTTCTAAAGTATCTGGCAAATCTTGTTTCAAACCAGGTTCATATTCTATAGTAGTCACAGCTCCGGTAGACCCCTTGACAAAGATGCATACTAAACCATTTTTTATATTTGTATCTCTAATTATTTCTTTCACCTGATTAGTTATGTCAACCATATCGTTTTCATGTTTTGTATGTAACTGGATTTTCCTAGTATAGCATTCCATTTTTTTCTCCCCTATATAATTTGTCAAGATAAAGTTTCAAATCTTTATTTTTTTACCAGAGGCATCTCTTTTGAAGTATCCAAATTCTGATATTTTATTAAGCACATCTCCTTCAAAAACTGGGCCATCTTTACAAACTCTTAATCCCTCTCCAATACAGCATTGCCCACACAATCCAATACCACATTTAATATATCTTTCTAAAGATGCTTGAACTGGTATTTTATAAAGGTTACATATATCAACTATTTTTTTCATCATTTTCTCAGGTCCACATGTTATAACTTGATCAAAATTTTCTTCTTTAATTATTTTTTCAGTTAGTTCAGATGCCATTCCTTTAAAACCTATAGAGCCATCATCTGTAGAAATTTTCAGATTTATACCTCTAAATCTTCTAGTAAAAAACATTTCATCCTTTGTTTTAGCACCAAAAATTGCAGTAAGTTTTTTGTTTTTAATGGATAAAATTTTTTCTATCAGAGGAGCTAAGGTAGCAATCCCTGTTCCACCACCTACTACAAGAATATTTTTACCTTTGATAGTGAAACCATTACCATAGGGTCCTCTAAATCCTATTTTATTTCCTTTTTTGAGGTTATATAACGCTGTAGTAGCTTCACCAACTTTTCTAAAGGTAAAACCAATTTCCTTGTTGTTTATATAAGAGATACTCATCGGTATTTCATCTAAACCAGGGATCCATATCATTAAAAACTGTCCAGGGGTAATATTCTTGCCATCATATTCAAAAAGTATTGTCTTAATATTCTTTGCTTCTCTTTTTGTTTTTTTAATTTTAACTATTTTTGGGTAGGCAATTTCATTTCTCAATTTTATATGATCACCTTTCTTTGTTTTTTATGTGCTAGTCCAATAAGCTCTGATAATTTTTTGTAACCATATTTTTTCATCCATCCTTTAAGCTCATTATCTAGTTTATCAAATATATTTACATCTCTATAGTATACTGCTGATCCTATTTGAACTGCTGATGCACCAGCCATAAGATACTCTATAGCATCTTCGGCAGTTAGAATACCACCAACTCCTATTACTGGAATATCAACATTTTTACTTATCTCATAAACGCATCTGATGCCAATTGGTTTTATTGCCTTTCCAGAATATCCTCCTATTTTGTTTGAAAGCACAGGTAGGCCGATTTCTATGTCTATTTTCATTGCTTTAACTGAGTTGATAGCAGTTATTGCATCAGCTCCACCTTTTTTTGCTGATTTTGCTATCTCTACTATATCTGTTACATTTGGAGAAAGTTTTGCAAATATAGGTATATTTACAGAAGATTTTACCTTACTAGCTATATTTTCAACTTTTTTTGGATTTGAGCCTATCTCTAATCCATATCCTTTTGCATGGGGGCAGCTAAGATTCAACTCAATCGCATCTACTCCATATGTTTCCATCTTTTTCGCTAGTAGACAAAACTCTTTTTCATCTTTACCAAATATGCTCCCTATTATTGGCACCGATGTTTTCTTTTTTATAGATTCTATTTCTTCCATGTATGCATCTATACCTGGATTTGGCAGTCCCATGCTGTTTATTATGCCACAGTCAACTTCTACAATGGTTGGATTTGCATACCCCTCCCTTGGTTTTACTCCTATAGATTTTGTGACAATAGCTGCGGCACCATTTTTAGCGATTCTTATCATGCTTCCAGCATCTTCATCCATTATACCAGAGGCGAGTATGAAAGGATTTTTCAAAATAAGGGAGGATATTTTTGTTGAGGTATCTATCAATCTATTCATTAAGAAGTTCTAAGAGCAAAGTACTATATAAAAAGATTTTTGTTTTCAAGGCACTGCATATAATATTATAGTGACATTTTTTATGGATAAATGATATTCTTTTAAATAGAATTCAAATAATGATGATTTTGTATGTATTTAATAACTAGATGGTTTGGAACCT
>QMST01000041.1 GCA_003649745.1 Thermoplasmata archaeon
ACATTTCTCAAAAACTTTTACCAAAAACTGCTTGAGATTAAATGGGAAGCAGAAGAAATCCACAAAAGCATCTACTCCGTTGCCGAAGAAATAAAGGTAGACAAAAATATTGCTTTCAAAACTATATACCAAATACTTCTAGGTAAAGATAGAGGACCAAGAGCAGGATATTTCCTTTCCTCACTTGATAAGAAATTTGTTTTGAAACAAATAGAAAAAGTAATTAACTAACAACCCAAAAATTTATAAGTTTTTCATATATTTTTTATCAAAAAATTATAGTTGGGAAGAAAGATATTAGTTGTTATAATTGTTGTCCTTTTACTGAGATCAGTGAGATCCTCAAATACATGTCGCAATAAAAAATTTAATGTAGTTTCTTCTTTAATCTCAAGCTTCTCATTCAAAAAATAAATAAACCATCGTAGTATCCTTTTCTTTAGAAATGAAGGTATATATTGAAACCTATGGTTGCACTGCGAACAAAAGCGATGAAAGCATAATAAAGGGTTTGCTCCTAAAAAGAAAACATGATATAGTGGATAGTATAGACAGTGCAGATGCTGCTGTAATTTTAACCTGTACGGTTATAGGATCAACAGAACAACGTATGCTCCACAGGATCAGGGAGCTGCAAAAACACCCTCTAAAACTTGTTGTATCTGGTTGTATGGCTTCGGTTCAACCAGAACTTATAAAATCAGTTGCATCAAATGCTATACTTTTAACACCACGGCATATCCATCATATAGTAGATGTTTTAGAAAATAGAGATATCGAGTTCACGATAAAAGATAAAACTGGTTTACCAAGAAGATTTGATAGCATCATAGCACCTATCTCAATCTCTGAGGGCTGCATTTTTTCATGTTCCTATTGTATAACATCTCCGGCTAGAGGCAAGCTAAGAAGTTTCCCAATCGAAGGAATAGTTAGAGATGTATGCCAGGCTGTTAAAAACGGCTGTAGAGAAATTCAACTCACAGCTCAAGATACAGCATCATATGGTTTGGATATAAACAGTGATTTGGCTGAACTGCTAAACAGAGTATGTGAAATAAAAGACTTTTTCAAGATAAGAGTTGGAATGATGAACCCATGGAGTCTGCTTAACAAACTAAACAACATCATAGAAGCATATGACAACCCGAAGATCTATAAATTCTTGCATCTGCCGGTTCAATCTGGTAGCAACTATATCTTAGAAAAAATGAACAGAGGTTACACGCGAGAAGATTTCTTAAAAATAGTATCTGCATTTAGAGATAGATATCCAGGTATTACTATTTCAACAGATGTTATAGTTGGATTTCCAGGTGAGGATGAAAAAGCATTCAATGAAACCATGGATTTAATAAAATCGACAAAGCCAGACATAGTGAATATAACCAGGTTTTCAGCTAGACCATTTACCAGAGCAAAAAAAATGAGAGAAAAAATACCGACAAAGGTTGCAAAAGAAAGATCTAGAAAACTAACAAAACTATGTAAAACAATCTCCAAAAAAATAAACCAGAAATATGTTGGCAAGAGATATGATGTGTTGATAACCGAGTATGACAAAAAGCACAACACCTTTGTTGGAAGAAATAAAAATTATAAACCCATTGTTTTGAGAGAAAAAAACCTGTCTATTGGGGATATAGTATTTGTTGAAATAACAGAAGCATTTCCAACACATCTTCTCGGAAAAGTTATATAATGTTTTTATATTTTAGAATAAAATGGGATGCACACGATGATAAAGGTAGCTATTAACGGATTTGGTAGGATAGGTAGAAATACTCTAAGGGCAGCTTTAAAAGATAAAGAACATGGGAAAAAATTTGAAATTGTAGCGATAAATGATCTAGCAAATGTAAAGACCCTGGCTCATTTATTCAAGTATGATTCTGTATTTGGTACTTTTGAAGGAGAAATAAAAGCAAAGGATAATAAGTTAAAGATTAATGATAATGAAATAGCATTTTTTTCAGAGGTTAGACCATCTAATCTCCCATGGAGTAAGCTTGGGATCGATGCTGTTATAGAATCCACAGGTATGTTTAGAAAAAAAGAAGACGCAGCTCAACATCTAAAAGCTGGAGCCAAGTATGTGATCATAAGTGCACCAGCTAAGGATCCAGATGTTACCAGTATTGTTCTTGGTGTAAACGAAGAGATATTTGATCCCGAGAGAGATAAAATAGTTTCTATGGCATCATGCACAACAAATAGTCTTGCTCCCCCTTTAAAAGTGTTAAACAACAAGTTTGGTATAGAAAGAGCATTTATGACAACTATACACGCATATACCAGTAATCAACGTATACTTGATTTTCCACATAAGGATCTTAGAAGAGCGAGAGCAGCAGCTTTATCAATAATCCCAACAACCACCGGTGCTGCTAAAGCCATAGGCAGGGTTCTACCAGAGCTAGATGGTAAAATTGATGGTCTTGCTATGCGTGTACCAGTACCAGATGGGTCAATAACAGACATAACAGCAATGTTGAAACAAGAGGTTACAAAAGAGGATGTAAATAGGGAACTAAAAAGAGCAGCTGAGAACGAGTTAAACGGGATAATGGATTATACAGAAGAACCTATTGTATCAGTAGATATTATAGGGAACCCTCATTCTGCAATAATAGATGGTCTAAGCACAAATACTATAGGAAATCTTGCAAAGGTTTTATCCTGGTATGATAATGAATGGGGTTACTCTTGTAGGCTTGTGGACCTAGTAAAATATATGTTTAAATAGTTATTTCCCATTTCTTTTTTTCAAGCAGTTGTTAGAGAGGAGGTAGTCTAAAATTGGAAGAAGAAATAGATTTTTTTACTTTAGACGATTTTGATGTAGAGAATAAATGTGTTTTATTAAGAGTTGATTTTAACCTACCATTGGACAAAAACACTTTTGAAATATTGGATCTAACTAGGATCAAACAAGCCCTACCGACAATTAAAGAGCTAATAAGTAAAAAAGCCAAAACCGTGGTACTAGCTCATCAGGGAAGACCTGGCAGCTGGGATTTTACCTCCATGGAAAAACATGCAAAGGCATTATCTAATTTACTCTCTCAACCAGTTAAATTTGTTGACGACATCTGTGGAGAAAAAGCTAGGAGAGAGATAGAGAATCTAAAACCTAGGGAAATATTATTCTTAGACAATGTAAGAAAAATCCCTGAGGAGATGGAAAAGAAAAACGCTGAAGAGCATGGTAAATCTGTTCTTGTAAAAAACCTGGCATCTCTCGCAGATTTTTTTGTTAACGATGCATTTGCAGCAGCACATAGAGCACAATGTTCTCTAATTGGTTTCACATCAGTTCTACCTTCATGCGCTGGTAGACTTATGGAATCAGAAATTAAAACCTTGGAAAAACTTTTAAAAAAACCTGAGAAACCAGCTGTTTTTGTATTTGGCGGAGCAAAATTCTCAGACATAGCTATAACAATTGATAGATTACTTAGTAACAACACAGCAGATAAGATCATACTAACAGGTCTAGCAGCAAACGCGTTTCTCCTTGCTAAAGGATTCAACCTAGGCAAAGATAATACAAAGAAGATACTAGAGGAGGATGAAAACCTTGAAAAAATCAAAAATCTACTCGCTAGATTCCAAGATAAACTGATCTTACCATTTGATTTAGCAGTAGAAGAAAATGGAAATAGAAAAGAAATAAACATTGAGGAATTACCAACACCGCATAAAATATATGATATTGGAACAAAAACAATTGATTTAATCAAAAATATCCTATCCAATGCAAAAACTATTTTTCTATCAGGTCCATGTGGTGTTTTCGAAGAACAAAATTTTATGAGAGGAACCAAAGAAGTATTTGAGGCAATTGCCAAATCCAATGCATTTTCTATCGCAGGTGGTGGGCATACAGTAGCAGCAATAAAAAAACTAGGTTTAACAAAGGATTTCTCACATATCAGCACAGGTGGAGGTTCACTAGAGAGGTTTTTAATGGGAGAGAAACTACCTGTCATAGAGGCTTTAAAAGAGTCAAAGAAAAAATTTTTGAAAATAAAAAAAGAAGAAGAGTAAAAATGCTATGGATGAATACCAGATTGTTAAGAGGGCATTAAGTCTAGGTGCAGAATATTGTGACATTAGAGTAGAAGATACTATAGAGACAAATGTTAGTAGAAGAAACAAGGAGTTGTCTCGAGCTGTCTTGGGAAGCGAAAAAGGTTTTGGGATAAGAGTTCTTTTCAAAGGTGTATGGGGTTTTTTCTCCTCTAACAGTTTCTCAGTTACAGATCTAAAAAAAGCCTTGGACAAGGCTATAGATATTGCAAAAGCAGCAAGTACAACAAGTAGAGAAAAAGTTGAGCTAGCTGAAACCAAGGTTATTAGAGACGAGATAATATGGAAACCAAAAAATAATCCCCTGGATGTGAGCATAGAAGAGAAAAACAAAATGCTTATAGAACTAGAAAAAGAAACCTATGGTTTCAATGAGATAAAAAGTGTTGACCAAAACTATGTAGATGAAAAAACAACCCTGCATTTTGTCAATAGTGAGGGCACAGATGTTAGTTATGAACTCACACGCGTATTCCTACAGGTAAACTTTGTTGCTAGAAGAGAAGGAAACATGAACAGCATGAGGTTTAGAATCGGTGGAACATGTGGATACGAGATATTTGATAAAAACAATCCAATTGAGATAGCATTGGAAAAAAGCAAAAAAACTATAGAGATGTTAGATGCTAGACTTCCACCATCTGGAAGATTCACAGTTGTAGCTGATCCAGAGCTAACAGGGGTGTTTACACATGAGGCAGTTGGACATGCCTGTGAGGCAGACCTAGTGGTCTCTGGGGAATCAATATTAAAGGACAGGATTGGAGAAAAAATTGCAAATGATGTCGTAGGCATAGTTGATGATCCAACTATTGAAAATGCATTTGGCTCCATACCATATGATGATGAGGGTGTCAAAGCTAGATGTAAGACATTAATCAAAGATGGTGTGCTAACTGAGTATATACTAAACAGAGAAACAGCAAAAAAACTAGGCTTAGATTATTCTAATGGCGGAGCAAGGGCGCAGTCATTTGCTTATAGACCTCTTGTCCGAATGAGCAACACAATGATTCTACCAGGTGATCACTCTTTTGAGGAGCTTATAGAGGATATAAAACTTGGTGTATTTGCAAAGGGTACTAAAGGCGGACAGGTAGATGTGGTGAAAGGAAATTTCCAGTTCAACACTCAAGAGGCATATATGATAGAAAATGGTGAGATTACAAAACTGTTAAAAAATTTCTCACTTAGCGGTGAAATCCTTGACACATTAAAAAACATAGATGCTCTTGGTAAAGAAATGCAAATCGGTGACCCTGGATTTTGTGGCAAAGGACAATTAGTCCCAGTGGGAGACGGCGGTCCCTTTACTAGGATAAAAAATGTGATAGTTGGTGGCATGTAAAATAACAAACTTTTAAAGTAAATCTAATTTAATCATGATTAGAATTATTTTGTAACCCTTGGGCTGGTAGATCAGTCTGGTAGATCGCCACCTTCGCAAGGTGGAGGCCACGGGTTCAAATCCCGTCCAGTCCACTCACTCCAACAGGAGAAAATTTTGCCAACAGATTTACATTTGAAGACCTCCAAATAGTTTGAAAATCTTTAAATTCTTATAGAAAATATAGGATAACATGAATAACAAAATTGGT
>QMST01000042.1 GCA_003649745.1 Thermoplasmata archaeon
AGATAAAAGGTAGTCACCATTTACTTCGATATGGTGATATCCGATGGCAACAATCTTATAAGAGATTTCCACGTCTATCCCCCCAGTACTCTCATTTTTACTCCAGTCTCCTTTTAAAATTCCCATCCATACCCAGCCCCAGGGTTTAGGCGTGGGGGATAAGGATCTTGTCTTTTTAACTTTTATATTCAGAGAGGTGGAATAAGTACCATCATCTAGGTTTTTTAATACTGCTAGTATTATGTAGTCTCCTTCGTTATTCATAGTAAAGTGTGTTTCGATTGTTTTTTCCTCGCCAGATGGTATAGTATCGCCTTCTTCCTTATAGGAAGATATTATTTTTTTGTTTGTATCTAGGATTATAAACTCTGAATAATCATATTTGAAATCATAGTTCATGGTGTTTTTTATTTTGAAGGTTATTTTCTCATTAGTTTTATAGGTATCCTTTGTTTTCTCCAATATGATTGGGAAATCTGCTCGCATCTTGCAATGTAGTATTGCTTCATCTGTTGCTTCTTTGTATGTTTTGGATGTTATATTGAGTACTATATCAGATGATGATGAGGATATGGTGTTTTTTAGTTCTATTACTAGGGTGAAATCTACAGGTTGATGGTCGATCAGCTCTATCTCATAAGGATTAGATTCATCTGTTTTTATTCCGTTTATGTAAAAGTTTAAAATGTTTTTGTTTTCTGTGATTTTTAAAATAGCGGTGTCAACTCCCTCATAAGATTTCTGAACACGTAACTTATACTTTGCAACAGCTCCTTCCCTAGCAGGCATCAGTAGGGTATTGTCAGAGAGGATGTATAAGGCAATGTTGTTATTCATCATTGTCATGGTTTGTTTGTGTTGTTGCATGTGGTTTGTTTTAATAGTGTTTAAACCAGTTGATATGCTGGTGGCTAGTAGCATTATAATAAGACTTATTCCTATAATGCCTGTTTTTTTCATCTTTTATTGTCACCTCTTTTTCTTATGTATAAAAGTGCACCATTTTAATATATAAAATTTTCGATAAAAAAATTGTTTTTTTGTCTCCCATACTATACTATATTATGTTATGTAAGTTGGGGTTTTAAGCATTCAAAATTTTTTTTGAAGATAAAATTTTAAACCATGTTTTAATTCCATGATTTATGGTTAAAAAATGTAGTAAATGCAACAAACCCAGTATAACTTTTATAAGATACAATGGAACCCATCTATGTAAAGAGCATTTCATAGAATATTTCGAGAGAAGGGTTAAAAAGGAGTTAAAAAAACAAGGTAAAACACGGTCTGGTAGTGGAATAGGTGTGGCATTATCTGGTGGTAAAGATAGTACTGTCACACTTTTTATGTTGAAAAAGATTTTCTCCAATAGAAAGGATGTGAATATATTTGCTATTTCTGTAGATGAGGGCATTAGGGGTTATAGAGATAAGAGTCTAAGAGTTGCTAGAGAAAACTGTGAAAAACTAGGTGTAGAATATCATGTTATATCGTTTAAAGAAACAATAGGATATACCCTAGATGAGATAGTGAGTAAGAATAGAGATCTTGGAGAATGTACATACTGTGGTGTTTTTAGAAGATTTTGTTTAAATAAAAAAGCAAAAGAGTTGAATCTAGATAAGATTGCTACGGGTCATAATCTAGATGATTTCTCCCAGTCTATCCTTATGAATTTTGTTAATGGAGATCTGGAAAAACTAGTTAGACTAGGTCCACATGTAAAAGTGCAACCTGGTCTTATACCAAGGATTTTACCACTTCGGGTAATACCTGAAAAAGAGGTTACCCTTTATGCGATAATCAACAATATCAAATTTTATGATGGAATCTGCCCATACTCTATACATGCAGTAAGAGGAGAGTTTAGAGACATCCTGGATGAGCTGGAATATATTAACCCAGGGACAAGGCATAGTCTGGTTAGATCCTATGATGGCATAAAAGACTTTTTGGTTCAAAAGTTTCCACCTGCTAAGCTTAACAAGTGCCAGGTTTGTGGTGAGCCGACATCCCAGAATGTTTGCAAAACCTGTGAGCTACTTCAGAGGCTAAAATAAAATTCTTCTATAACCTATTTTAGATATGCTCAACAGTTGTGACCAGGTTTTTTTTATCATATTCTAAAATCACTGCATCGCATTTCTTTTAGATATCACATTTTTTTCTAGTTTTCTGAGGAAAACTTTTAATTTTAAAACATGCTGACATCTACTTGTGTAGATAGATAAATATGTCTAAAAGATTAAGGATAAATTGTAAACCTCTAGATGATCTACTCGGTGGAGGGTTAGAAAGTGGTATAATCACTGAGTTTTATGGTGAGGCAGGCAGCGGTAAAACAAACATTTGCATCCAAGCAGCGAGGGAGTGTATAGTTAATAATTTTGGTAAAGTTGCTTATGTTGATGCAGAGGGTGTTTCAATGGAGCGTTTTATTCAAATATGTGAGAATGCAGACTACAATTATATTCTTTCAAATATAATATTTTTTAATCCATCATCTTTTTTAGAGCAGGAGAAAATAATAATGGGTTTGTCTAAGGTGAAAAACATTGGGTTGGTGGTGGTGGATACAATCAACATGTTTTATCGGATAATGATAGAAGATGATGAGGAGGGTGCTAATAGGTCATTGGTTAGACAACTTACTAGTTTACAACTTCTTGCAAGGAAACAGGATTTATATGCTGTGATCACCAGTCAGGTTTATACAGCTGAGAATGGTGATATTAGACCATTTGCAGGAAAAGGAATAGAGCATATGGCTAAAACCATTGTAAAACTGGAGAGGATTGGCAGAGGGAAGAGAAAAGCAGTTATTATAAAACACAGGTCTCAACCAGAGGGCAAAGAGGCGGTGTTCTATATAGTCAAAAATGGGTTGAAATAGGTAGCTTCATCCCGAAATAGATAAAACAGGAGGAAACATGTTTCTCTTAGCGGATGGGATGCGCTAAGAAAAGAATGAACCCAAGAGTTGTAAACCATGTGAACCGCAACCTTGTAGTTTTTCTAACAAAGATGGTGATGAAAGCAGTATATCAGCTACCACCGCCATGGGAACCCAAAAACCTGGGTAGAAAAGGATATGATCCGAGATTAGTAGCGATCTGTTGTATACTGAAGGTGGCTTTCAACCTAAGCTTTGATGGTATTGAAGCATATATCAAAGACAGTGTTGTACTGAGACAGCATTATCAGCATCTACCGGGACATAGTGTTATACATCGTGGTATGCAAAAACTTTCCATGAGGTATATACGTAAGGTGATGAACCATATTACAAGGTTTCTAAGGAGAAAAAGGATGGATATAGCTGTTGATAGCACAGGTTTCAGTACAAACAACAGAAGTAAATGGTATGATATAAGAATTAAACATAAAAGCAGCAGAAAAGAATGCATCAAACTACATATAAGCATTGATATTGAAACAGGTGTAACCTTTTCCTTCAATGTAACATCCTGGAGCAGACATGATTCCAAGGAGTTCAAAAGGTTAATCAATGGTTTACCGGAGTTAGGGAATGTTTTGGGTGATAAAGCATACTCCTCTAGAGTAAACTGTCAAATGGTGGTTGATAAAAAGGGTAAACCATATCTGTATTTCAAGGAGAATGCAACCAGTAGAGCCAAAGGTAAATCTGCATGGATCATCTCTTTAAGAGAGTTCAAAAACGATAAGGAAAAATGGTTAGCTGTATACCATCTTCGTTCTATTATTGAAAGCGTGTTTTCCTCGATAAAGAAAAGATGGGGTAGCTTTCTACGTAGTAGAAAGAAATGGATGCAGAGAAAAGAGCTGGCTTTGAAAGTCCTGGTTTATAATATTAAGCAGGTTCTCATGGTAAGGTATGCAAGAGAAAAGGGTGTACCTCTGTGGATACATGTAAAATAGTTTCCACAGAGGAACCCAGCGAATTCACCTAACCATTTAGTGTATACTATATCTCTCTATTAAAGATTATCCACCTTCATCTAAGAAATTGATGGATTCTCATAGTTCCACTACTCCAATCTCAGATGTTTAACCCCCTACTGATTCATCCCAAAATTGTGTTTATGATGTGCCATTGCACATCATTTAGGGATGAAGCCTCTTGTTTATATATTTGTCTTACTGATATCATCTGTTTAGATTTTTTAAAATAGAAAGTTTTTTAATTATATCAGCACCAGTTTATTTTCCTATAGAATGGATAATGCATCTAGAGTTCTCCTGGTCCCACCATGCACATGCGTTTTCTAAACATTTCACATATTGAATGTTTCCTTTTCCACTCAATAAAGGACAATACCCAGTCATGTAAAAATATAAAATTTACCGGGTATTTAACAGTAGTTGTTTTTAATGGATATAGAGACCACCGTTTACATTTATTGTCTCACCGGTGATATATGAGGATAAATCTGATGCTAAAAACAAGCAAACATTTGCAACTTCCTCCGGTTTTCCAAGTCTACCCAGTGGTATCTCTGATTCTCTTTTTCTTCGCATTTCCTCAGTATAATGCGCTACGATGTCTGTATCTATTGTACCTGGTGCGACAGCGTTCACAAGAATATTCCTGGGGGCTAACTCCAATGCTAGACTTCTCATCAACCCTAGCATGCCAGCCTTTGATGTTGCATAATCTGCACCATGGGCTGAACCTTTGAATGCAAGCTGGGAGGAAATAAAAATTATCCTCCCACCATTTGGGATAAAAGGTAGAGAACACTTGCATAGGTTATAACAACCATTCAGGTTTACATCAAGTACTCTTCTCCAAGTTTCTAAAGGTAGATCCTTGAAATAATTTCTCACATATATGCCTGCATTATTTACGAGAATGTCGATATGATCTGCTCTATCAACAAAATTAGAAACCATGTTTCTAACCTCCTCTAGGCTTGCTATGTCACCTTTTAACAGCATTCCACTACCGTTTTTTTCTTCTATTGTTCCTAGTACTTTTTTCGCCTCTTTTTCACTAGAGTTATAGTTTATACCCACAAACGCACCATGCTCTGCAAACCTTATAGCGATAGCACGCCCTATGCCCCTAGATGCCCCGCTAATCAATGCTGTTTTACCTTTCAACAACATGGAATCCTAATATTATTTCAGTATTTGTAAAGGTTATGTTTTAAATAGAAGAAAAAATCCTCTGATAGAGAAATTATCAGTTTATAATTGGTGGTTAGTGAAAATGAAAAAAAATACATAAAAAGTTAAATTGTAAGATGTTAGTTCTCAACTTTGAATGAAGATATTACTAGCTAGACCTCAGATAAATCCAGATTCACATGGAGAGATACTTAAACTACCGCCTTTGACTCTTCTTCAAATAGCGGCTTTAACACCTCCAGAATATGAGGTTTCTATAATAGATGAAAGCTTTGAGAAAATAGGGTTCAACGAGGACTATGACTTAGTTGCTCTCAGTTTTAGAACATTAAACGCACCGAGGGCATATGAAATAGCTGATGAGTTTAGAAAACAAGGAGTAACAGTTGTTTGCGGCGGCTGGCATCCCTCTGCATTGCCGGAGGAGGCTAAGCAGCATGCAGACGCAGTGGTTATTGGAGAAGCAGAGCTGAGTTGGCCACAATTGTTACAAGACTTCGAAAAAA
>QMST01000043.1 GCA_003649745.1 Thermoplasmata archaeon
CAACCAAAGGGGAGCATCTGCTTTCTACTAGGGCGATAAAGGTGGATAAACCCTGGCGTAGAGGGGTTAAACCCGCTGATATTCCTGTTGTGAATACTACAGATAATGAGTTTCACCCATCTGTCGCAGTGAGCTCACCTTTCTATATTGTCGGCTATACATATTCACCAAGTGTTGTTGAAAGAGATATTTATCTAATGGTATCCAAGGATGATGGTAAAACATTTGAAGAGCCTCATTATATAAATATTGAGGGTATACAGGATTATCCATCTCTTGCACATTGGGGTGGAAATACTTTTTATGGGTCTTTTATGCCTGATCCAGATAACCCATATGTGTACCTGATAAAAATACCAGATATAACTGATGTCAGTGGTACTGGTGAATGGGTGTATTATGATTGGTCCTCATATGGATGGCATGATTTCCAAGAGCCTGATATAGCATGCTGTGATACTCAAAATGATTGGGAGTTCGGCGTTATAGCATTTGTCGCATCCACAGAATATGAAGGGTATCCATGTGTAAATGGGCCTCATATGCTTTTTGCTGATCCAACAGAGCAAGGTGAGCAGGGTTATGCCTATATAAGCTGGTGGACGACATTTAATGGCTCTGCACATGCCTCAGCTTCGATTGATAGGGTGACAAATATGATGTACTGTGCCTATGATTGGTATAATGATAGCAGTGCAACATATGATATCCTGGTTTGGAAGAGAAGTTTTGTTGATCCATTAGAGGGTTTTAGCACGATCATGGAGATACCGACATCATATTATGCAATGTATCCATCAGTGGCAGCATATGATGATCATGTAGTGGTTGTATGTCAGAGTGATGAGCATCTAAATCAGGATATTGTCTGCCTATATTCATTAGATGGTGGCAAAACCTGGAATCAGAGCTATGTGACCTCGTCATCTAATGATGAATTATATCCAGATATAACAATATCTGGTGATAAGCTTATATGTACGTTTATAGAAAATGGGAATCTATATTATAGCTCTAGTGAGGACTGGGGTGTGACATGGAGTGAGCCGATAGAGATAAATGATGTTGATGGAAAAGTGGTGAGTGAATATAGAAGCGCAGGTGCATGTGAATCAGCTGCTGTATGGACAGATACTAGAGGTAATAGTATGGATGTCTATTTTGACAAGTTCCCTGTTTCCATAATAACATTTAGTGTTGATGGAGGCATAGGTTTAAAAATCACAGTATCAAATAGTGGCTCAGCGCCTATGGAGAATATTCAGTGGAATGTTTCTATCTCTGGTCTCATATTTGTTGGTAAGGAAAGCAGTGGATCTATTGACGTGTTACAACCAGGTAAAAGCGCTACTATTAAAATATTTGTTATAGGTATCGGCAGTATTGATGTCACAGTAGCAGTGGGGTCTAGCTCTACGAGAGTAAGTGGTTTTATAGTGGGTCCATTGATAATACTCAGATAACATACTTTCTCTTCTTCTTTTTCTTTTTTTATTTGTACCCGCCTATCATCAGTGAGGGGTCTCCTAGCAGTACCCATTCTTCAACTGTTTTACAATCTATTTGGTCATCCATTCCTGGGAAGGTGTTGAGGTAGCTGGTTACTGCTCCACCCCAGGTTTCACCTAGTATGTGTACATTGTTTTGACCATATTCTCTGAAGAATAAACTCTCGATATATCCACTTAATGTTTCAACACAGTCAGGTTCATCTATACCATCTCCGTTTAGGTCGCCATGGTTTCCCACAGCTCCATATCCTAGGCCGGTGTTGCCAATGGTTGCTATAGAGCCACCGCCTAGGTCTCTGGTTAGCCACCAGCTCCAGCATTCGGGTGTTGGAATGTATGTCCATCCTTTGTGGTAGAGCCAGTAGTTTAGGAAACTTGTGGCTGTTACATTGAATTGTGAGTTGTGGCATCCTCCAACTATGCAGATTGGGGTTTTTTCTTTGTTGGATATAAATGGCATGTGGTATATCCATAGTCCTCCTGCTCTTGGTTCGTTGAATTTCTCAGGGTAGTAGGTGTTCCATCTTGATGGGCTTCCATGTCCTGCGAAGTATAAGAAACCGCAGCCCTGGTTTATAGCGTTTATAATATCCTGCGGCTCTGGTACAGGTCCACCATTGTTAATGTTTGACCCCCATATTTTTATTGGTTGAAAACCTGTCATGTACTCCAGGGCTTTCTGGTTTTGCACTTCTCCCTCGTAATAATCTGTTGAACCTGTGTCATCAAAGGTGTCTGAGCCGACAACTACCATTTTTTTGAACCAGTTGTCATCGACGCCTCTGTTTTCATATTTGATTATTTCTTTAACCATTAGTTTCACCTCGTTTTCATTTCTACATGGTAGTCTACCAATGTAGACATCTGGGTAGAGATCTAATGTGTCTTTTCCCATTGCTTTCCATTCTGCAAATATGCTGTTGCCGTTTGAGTCCCAGTCGTCGAATACCCATTCACCGGTTTTTTCATCATATTTGTAAATGTCTGCATAGTATAGATCGCTGATGAAACCTGGGTCGTAGATGCCGCCGCTGTCATAAAGATTGGTGTATCTCACTGGTACATACCAGTCCTGGGTTCCCTCATTGGGGTTGTCTCTTCTTTTGGCATGTATCAGTGATTTTAAGCCTCCGACTAGTAAAACATATTTTATGCCAAGGTCTTCTATTGCGTCTTTGATGAAATGTTTTATTTTCTCTGGTTTGTCTCTTCCATCTGTTGATTTATAAATGTTTTCTGTTGATGCGAACATTGTTTTTATTCCATGGTCTATTTTGTGCTGGATCAGTGGTTGTAGTTCATCTGAGAATTTTTCTGGTGCTATTATTAACAAATCAAATAGATTGGATTCATTAGGGGAAAAGGTTTTTTTACTATTCTTTTTAAATTTTATTGTGATTGTAGCATCATCTATGTAGTAGATAGTATTGTTAAGTGGTGAATATCTAATAGGATATGTTTTGGTGACTACAAACAATGTATGTTTTCCATTGTTGAGACCGCATCCAATAGTGTAATCAAACCATTTATCAGGGTATAGTTTCTCACTATTATAGACAGCTTTGTTTTTGAGGGTTCTTTTTACACTAGTTTTTACAGAGATTAAAGGTAGAGGTTGTGGTGCGGGGATAATTGGTTTTGATAGTGTTTTTTGTTTTACATTAGAGATTTTATAACTAATACTTAATATTTTTACATCATATGGGAGGGTAAAAATTTTTTTGTATACAGGCAGAAGAGGAGCGCCTGGTTCTCTGGTAAATGCTGTATTTTTAATATTTATAGATAGATATTCTCCTATCTCTTGTAGGGAAGGTTCTGAAAATGAGATTTTTTCTTTTTTCTCTATTTCTCCATTTTCTGCTAGAGCAATGATACTAGTCCCGCTTATGATCAGAATGCTTATCATCAAAAGTGATAGAATTTTTTTCATAATTGTATGCCTCCATATGTTTTATAATGTATAAAGGAAAGTTAAATTTTTCTGTAGGGAGTGTTAAAAAATACAGAAATTAGAGTTTTATAACCTGGTCTATCTTACTTTTATTAAACTAGAGTTTAATTTTAGTAGAGAGAATGTCATAGTAAATTTCAAAAACCCTTTAATCAATATTCTTAATGTTGGGCGGGTAACAAAGTGGCTATGTGGCGGACTGCAGATCCGCATACGCGGGTTCAAATCCCGCCCCGCCCTTTTTATCCTATATACACTTGTCTTTTGTTCATTATTTTACAGTGATGGTTTTTTATAATGTTAAGCTATTGAGTGTATAGTCATGGTTAAAATTGATAAATATTTTTGTATGATCGTTAACTATTTATATCAGATGTTATAATATTATATCAGGTGTTACTTTGTTATATCAGCAGTTTAATAAATATAAGGTTCTAAGTGTGTTTTTTGATTATCCAAATAAAAAATTTCAACTGCGAGAGTTGTCTAGAATTACAGAAATAGCCTTGCCATCAGTTAAGAAATATGTGGAGGAACTCACTAGGGAGGGGTTTGTGAAAGAAGTCAATACTGGGATTTACAAAGGTTTTAGATCTTCACTAAATAGAGAGTATGGGATATTGAAACGAAATGATCTATTGTATAGGTTGGAGACATCCGGGTTAATTAGAGAATTAGAGGATAGATTTACACCAAACTGTATAGTTTTATATGGAAGCGCTGTTAAGGGATTGGATGATGAGCGAGGTGATATTGATATTTTTGTACAAAGTAGAAAGGGGGAAATAGATCTAGAAAAATATGAAAGTATGCTGAAACGTAAGATTAGTTTGTTGTTTGAACCCGATCTTGAAAAACTTAGTAATGAATTGAGGAATTCGTTAGCAAATGGGATAGTCCTTAGTGGGTTTTTAAAGGTGATTTAGGTTGAGATGGGAGGATTGTTTGGAATACAAGGTTAAAAATATAGGAAAAAATCTAGAGCAAGCAAAAGCTCTTTTGAAGCTGGCAAAAAAGAGATTGGAGTTTGTTGAAAAACATGGAGGAGACGAATTTCCACAGTTGCTTGTTGAGTTCTACTATGAGGTTATTAAAGAGTTGATATCATCCCTGCTTTCCATTCATGGGTATAAGAGCTATAGTCATGAGTGTCTTATATCTTTTTTAGATGAATATTATCCTAATGAGTTTGATGAGTCGGAGATACATTTTCTGGATAGTATGAGAAAGCTAAGGAACGATATACAATATCGTGGTCGTGATATCGCAGATGATTATTTAAAACGTAATAGTGAAAGAATCAACAAGATAATTAAAAAACTGGTTAGAATTGTGGAAAGAGAGATTCAATAATGAGTTTTTTGGAGAGTATGACTAGATGTTTTTGCAGCTAGAGGTTTTCTTTTTGGAAAATATATTAAACACATTTGTTAATTACCTCTCAAAGGTTTGAGAGGATGGAGAGGATTTTTGATGAGAGTGTTTGTCACAGGTGGGGCAGGTTTTATTGGTAGCCATCTTGTTGATGCCTTGATGGGAAAAGGTTATGTTGTTACGGTTTATGATAATCTTTCATCTGGCAGAATGGATTTTATTGAGCATCATATTGGAAAGAAGAATTTCTCTTTTATTAAGGCAGATCTGTTAGATCAAAAAAAGTTGGAAGAATCTTTAGAGGATTATGATGTTGTTTTTCATCTGGCTGCAAATCCTGATGTTAGACTTGGTTCAAAAAAGCCAGATGTTGCGAAGCAGGATATCATTGCTACTTATAACATTCTTGATGTTATGAGATTGAAAAATGTGAAAAAGATTGTTTTTTCCTCTAGTAGTACTGTCTATGGGGAAACTCCTCCTACACCTCTTTCAGAAGATTATGGGCCATTGTTGCCGATATCTGTTTATGGTGCAGCGAAGTTGGCCTCAGAGGGTTTAATTTCTTCTTTTTGTCATACTTTTGATATGCAAGCTTGGATTTTTAGGTTTGCAAATGTGGTTGGTTTGAGATGTACGCATGGTGTGATATTTGATTTTATTAATAAGCTTAGAAAAAATCCGA
>QMST01000044.1 GCA_003649745.1 Thermoplasmata archaeon
CCAGATAATGCTATCCATCTAAACGGTCCTCTTCCAACACATAGCATGGGTCTAATATATGCGACAACAAAACCAGGATATGCAAAAGCTTCTTTAAAACCTGCCTTATAAGCCTGTCCTCTCAAATTATTTCCATAATCAAAAACTATTGAACCCTGTTTTTGAAATGCAACCATTGCCTTACAATGTTCCCTCATGCTTTTCATTGACAACTCAATATATCTCCTTGGGTCTTCTTTTCTCAACCTGATAGCATCCTTGAGATTGTCACCATAATATCCAGCTGGAACATACCCGTTTAGCTCATCATGTGCCGCAGTCTGATCAGTAACAACATCAGGTTTAAAACCTCTCTTAACCAATTCCGGATGCATATCTGCACAGTTGCCAAGAACACCTATAGAAACAGCCTTGCTCTCATCCTTTGCATTTTTAGCTATCTCCAAAGCCTCGTCAAGATCCTCAACCATCATATCACAATAACCAGCTTTTATCCTACGTTCTATCCGCCTTCTATCACATTCAACAGCTATGCATATGCCACCGTTCATTTTTATCGCTAGAGGTTGTGCTCCACCCATTCCACCCAATCCACCGGTTAAAACAATCTTACCCTTAAGTGTACCATCAAAATGTTTCCTAGCACATGCCGCAAAGGTTTCATAAGTACCCTGTATAATACCCTGCGTACCAATATAACACCAGGCACCAGCAGTCATCTGACCATACATAATAAGACCCAACTCCTCTAACTCATGAAATTTTTCCCATGTACTCCAATGTGGCACAAGATTTGCATTAGCCATAACAACCCTGGGTGAGTTCTCCCATGTTTTAAAAACTGCTACAGGTTTACCAGATTGAATAACCATTGTCTCATCATTCTCCAGCTCTTTTAACGTTTCAACAATTTTTTCATAACACTCCCAATTACGAGCAGCTTTTCCAGTTCCACCATATATAATTAACTCCTCTGGAATCTCAGCATTCTCTAAATTATTCTCTAGCATCCTCAAAATAGCCTCCTGCCGCCAACCCTTACATCTCAAAGTCAAACCCCTCATTGCCTTAACATCTCGCGCCTTCGCCATAAAAAACCAAAACCTCCTCTTAACAACTCATTTCCAAAATAACAATACCATACTTTAAGCTTTTTCAAAAACAAAAAGAAGGGAAGGACGGCTGGTCTCTCACTAGGAGGGGATGGGATGCACTCAAAAACAACTACCAGCCCGATTCCTTCCACTATATAAATACACTAATCTCATATATATTATTTTCGTTTTTATAGTAACGAAATACTTACAACATTATTTCCCCTTAATATTATAGTACCAACCCTTCTCTTAGTATCATCCTTAGTCTCCTCAACATCCTCCAAAACAAGGTTCATATACTCATCAAACCCAGATAGCCTACCCTCCATTGTTCTACCATCCTTTAACAGCAGAGACAACCTACGGTTCACTGATTTTTCTAGCACATCAAGTGGCAAAGCCATAATTAAAAGTGAAAACAATTTCCCCTTTTTAAATCTATTCCTCAAGATCACCTTAAAAAGGGTTTTATCAAAAAGGTTAAAGATTTAAACTCTATAACAATATCTGATTAACTATGTCCATAATTAGAAATATCAGATTAAAATCAATAGAAGGTAGAAGATATATAGACCCAGAAAAAGGCAAACCAAAACAGATACGAATAGATCACAATAGTACAATCGCATCTATGAGCCTAACAGAAAACAAAAACCAAGCAAGCATAGAGTTTCAATATACTGCTAGCTATGGCGCAGTTGGCATGATAAAACTAGAGGGAAATCTGATTTACGAAAGCAACAACATTGAAAAGATCTTCAAAGAATGGAGTGAAAACAGAAAAATGCCAGATGAGGACGCAAGTAGAATACACACCGCGATAATGCACGCCTGTGTCCCAGAGGCTGTTACAATAGCAAAGGATTTGTTTCTTCCACCACCAATTCCTCTACCACAGGTGCAGCTTGGAAAAATCAGGCACAAAGCAGGGTCAGATGAGGGATTAGAAATAGCCTAACCCCTCAAAGGAGGCTAAAAATTGGAGACAATAGTGATCTCAATCGGCGGATCTATAATCACATCCGAGGATATAGACCCACTCTTTTTAAAAAAATTATCTAAACTCCTAGTAGACCTAACCAGGGAACACAGGATTTTCTTAGTCGTTGGTGGAGGAAACATAGCAAGAAAATACATTGAACTTGGTAGAAAAATTGGTTTAGATGAAAAAAATTTAGATAAGATAGGCATAGCATCAACCCGTTTTAACGCCCAGTTTTTAACAATGATATTAGACAAGTCTAACAAGGATGAGATACCAGAGAAAATAGATGATGCTATAGAATTAAGCAAAAAACATGATATTATAGTAATGGGTGGCACAACACCAGGTCACAGCACAGATATGGTGGGTGCAGAGCTGGCAGAAAAGACAAAGGCAGATCTTTTTATAATAGCTACTAATGTGGATGGAATCTACGACAAGGACCCAAGACATTATAAAAATGTGAAAAAATTCAAAGAAATCAAAATAGATGATCTAATTAAGATAGTAGGTGGAACAGATTGGAAAAAAGCAGGTAGCAATGTCATAGTAGACGGCCCTGCCTGCGAGATAATCAGAAGAAGCAAAATCAAAACCTATGTGATAAATGGAAAAAACATAGATGCTTTGGAAACTCTAATAAGGGAACATAAGCTAATAGATGGTACAGAAATAAAAATATAGAAAAAAAGAGGAAGAGGTTCTTTAGCTTATAAAATCTATGCTAAGCTTGGATGGTTTTGTTTTTCTAGGCATAGAATCCAGTATTTCTCTTCCTGATGGACCTAGTAGGTTAGGTGATTGAACACCTGTCATTATAGCCATAACCCTACATTTTCCCTCAAACTCTGGTAATACTCTTGCTCCTAGGATCACATTAGCATAGCAATCAAGATCTTTTGTTAACTCCTTAGCAACCTCCTGTACGTATTTAAGGCTCATATTGGGACCACCGGTTATATGAACCAATGCACCTGTGGCACCTGTGTAATCTACATTTAACAAGGGATGATTTAGTGTCTCCTTTACTATGGTTTCAACTCCTTGATCCCCCTCTGCTTCACCCCAGAGCATCACAGATAAACCACCTGAGTCCATAATAGCCTTCATATCTGCGAAATCTAGGTTTATCAGAGAAGGCAATGTTATGGTCTCAGATATACCCTTTACTGTCTCAGCTATGAGCTGATCCATAACAGAAAACGCCTGATTTATAGGTAAATTAGGAACAAAATCCAACAAGCGATTATTATCCAAGACAACAACACTATCAGCCTTTTTTCTAAGTGCATCTAAACCAGCATCAGCCTTTATCAACCTTGCCCTCTCGACATTAAACGGTGTAGATACCATACAAGTAACTATAGCATTTTGTTTTTTAGCTATCTCAGCTACAACTGGTGCTGAACCAGTACCTGTGCCGCCGCCCATACCAGCAGTTATAAAAACCAAATTAGCATCTTTAAGTAGTTCCTCTATCTCCGCAGCAGATTCCCGAGCTGCTCTCTCACCAATCTCTGGGAAACCACCTGCCCCTAAACCCTTTGTTATAGATTTCCCAATCAACAATTTTTTATCCGCCTCAACAAGATCAAGAGCTTGTTTGTCAGTGTTTATAACAATTGTCTCTGCGCCTTTCACACCAAGCCTATGCAACCTAGTGACAGTGTTTCCACCTGCCCCGCCACAACCAACGATCACAATCTTCGGCTCACCAAAAAGATCATCATCAAATTTCAATTTCTCCTCTTCCTTGGTTTTGTGCTCAATAGCATTTTCAACTAAAGTTTGCATAATATTACTTACCAATTTTTATTTTTCCCTCCTAAATGGTAGTTGGTGAAGGGCACCGCTGAGGGTACCCTTCTATGGCTGGAGAGTGCATCCCATCCCCTGTCCTAGAGTTTTTTAAGCCTTATTTTTCAAGATAAGGTTCAATGGCCTCAACTGCAGCCTCCAACTTTTGAACTTTCTGCAGTTTATCAGCCTTCTCGATCACCTGATCTGCATAGTTTCTTATGAACTCGCTTACAGCTCTTCTGATCACCTCAGATCTAGTGGAAAACTCGCCTGCTCTAATGAAGAGATCAATTGCATGCAGGTCGTTTTTTGGTAATCGTACTGTTATCCGATTTTTACTCATTTTCTCTCCTCAGGGGAACATTTGTCAGACAATCTCTATGCCATTTGAACGCTTTTTAAGCGCCATATAGACATCTTTTAAATGACAAAAGTCATCTTTTGTCTGACAAATGTAAATCGTATATACAAATTTTAGTTTAAAAAAGTTTCGTTATTTACAAAATTAAAAAATTTAAAATATACCATCTATTATTAAATCACAGAATATAGAATATTCCTCTAGATTATAATACTTTTCCATTTTTTTTCAGATAATCTTTCCAAATGCAACAGTTCCAGAAATTTTTTCTATTCTGATCTTAACGGTTGACCCCTTAACCACCCCTGGCACGTATATGATGTATTTTCCATAAAAAGCAACACCATCTCCCTTTTTACCAATATCTTTTATTGTAACCTCATATTCTTTTCCTTCCTCTAAAACCTCTTTGGGCTCCTGTGTAACTTTTTTCTTCCTAACCTTGACGGGTCTAAAAGCACCACATGCATCGCATCTTAACAAAATAGTTCTACCCTCTTTAACAAGATGGGTATCTGGTCTGCCGCATTCCTCACATATAACATAGGTTTCAACATAGTCGTTTATCTTTTTTTGAATCTGCTGCTCAGGTATATTACCTTGGAAGATGGCTCTATTACCAACTTTTTCACCTGCAGTACCCAGCTCTCTAAGAAGATATTTTAATACATGATCAGCATCTCTATTTATTGTGTCTACAATCTTGTCAAAATTTTTTATTATAGTAGTTCTTCCCTCATAGATAACCTCTGCTTTTGGAACCTCGAATCTCTCAGATTTAACCACTTTGGTAGATACATTTTGTATTAGTTGCTTCAGTAGGCTTTTGTAGTCATAATCAGATTTTGACATTTTCCCACGTTTTGCATGTATAGCATAGGATATGTAAAAATGTTGCGATGCTTTAGTTTCTCGAAAAAACCAGTGAACCCATCTTTATCCCAATTACAAGTTTACCGTCTTTTAATGCTTTTTCAGCTACATCTTCTCTTCTTGTATAAATTTTCTTATCTCCATCTACCCAATGCCAAACAAACTCGCTCATAATTTCTCTTTTGCCTCTCCCCACTTCACAGTTTTTTGCTTGCAAAGCAAACGTTGTTTAAAAACTTTTCTAAAATTTAAAACGAGACTGTCAACAATTTTCTCACCTCCAGAAAAGATTGTAGATCGAGCACCAAGCAATAATCCAGCTCTTTACAGACGGTAAAGA
>QMST01000045.1 GCA_003649745.1 Thermoplasmata archaeon
GTCTGGACAGCCGATCCCACTATTTGGGCTTGCTCCAGGGGCAGATGGCCGTTTCAGCAAATCCGGTAGAGACCTCAGTGCCATGGCACATCATCGCATTATCTACCGGCTGTGTCGTTTCTGTGCCTCTGCAGGGACTCTCGCCCCTACCACTTGCGTGGCTCCCTGGTCCAGAGCGAGGGAGGACTTTCCTCAGCGACCACCATGTTTAACCTTTAGATGGAAATTCTCCATCAAGGGATGTGGTCACCGTCAGCCGTCCACCTACTCCTAACCCCACAAAAAATATATTAGGATCTTATGGTATAAAAGATTTTACTTCCTTCTCTGTTTTTTTAGTTTGAGCAATTGGTTGGAACCTATGCTTACAACTAGGATTAAAAAACCAGGGATGCCCAGAATATATCCTAAACCTGGGTTTATAAGCAAAACCAGAGATCTTGCTTCTTTAGCTTTTAATACACATTTGTTAAGTGAATCCTGAGAGCTTTCAAAATCAAGTGTAGCTACATGGATATACATGTCTATATCAATTTTGCTTTCTATCTCGGATAAATCCATACTCCTTATATCCTCTCTAGTGTGTTTATTTCTGAACAACCCAAAAAATCTGTTTTTAATTTTATTCAGAATATCACCTAGTTTAACCCTTTCATCCTTTAGCATATCTATAAGATTTTTAGGAGTCGAATAAAAATCAAATTTAATATACGCATAAACTGGATACCCTGAGGATGGTTCTAAAGCAAATCTCACAATATAGGATATGTAGAAATTGAGACCATGTAAATATATGGGCTCTTTTTCTCCTCTTGCCTCCCAAATCCAGAGAGTTAATCCATTAATATCTTCTTTACCAATATTTTTCAGTTTCATTCTTACTTGAGTTTTTTCCTCGCCACCTTTAACACCATAGGATTCAGCGAAAGTATAATCTATTATATCACCCTCTCCTATAGGAGAACCAGGAATATTTGTACCTGGTACAAGAAAATATCCATCGTTTATCCTTGAAAAGCGTAAGCTGTTCAGATGAGCGTCTATGTGCAGCCATTCTGAAATATTTAGGAAGTCAAACAATATGTTGATAGGTTTCTCAGTGTTTTTATCTAAAAGCCCCCTATATACCAAAGCTTCTTTTTTTTCACTATCAACCTTAAGTACTTTTCCTCTAATTATAGAATCATGTTTTTCATCTCCACTAATAACTGTCCAAACCTTGGTATAACCCTCCAGATCTGTCTCAGATCCCACAGGTATTAGAAGAACATTTGGAAGGATGTAAAGGTACAGTAGGGGAATACTTAAAAGCAAGGATACACCTATTATTATACCAATGATTCTAAAAATTTTTTTTCTTCTGATTTTTGCATTATTACCAAGACTAGTGGTGAAACCTAAGAATCTTTTAGTATATCTCTCGCTGGCTTTGACTGTTTTATCGAAAATATCTTTTAGCATTATTTCACATTAAAATTGTTACTATTATATTATATAATTTTTTCTATATTAATAGGTGTTTCTTAATAAAAGTTTTCTGAAGACACAGATTCATCTACGATTTCACCATTTAACCTAACTCTGATCTTTAAAACAGTAGAGACACCATGAGGAACATTTAACTGTAAAGATATCAAAGCCTTCACATTGCTAGGAACGCTAAAAACCTTGCTTTTAACAAGGTTAAGAGGAATATTCTCATTTGTAAAAAAAGCACCCTCCACCTGCACAATATCAGCTTTTTTACTCCCTATATTATCAACCTCAACATCAACATGTACAATATCAGTTTTACCACTTATTATCCGCTTAGCCTGCCACTCATGTGTCAACAACGGCTTAGCTAAAATAGGGTAAACAACAGCATCGTTTCTACTACTATAATTAGATGGCGCCTTTCCCAAGGGCCAGTTTTCACCAGTGGTTTCCAAATACAAATACCTCTTCCCATTAGAGCTACTATAAAAATCCTTACCCACATATCCTATGTTTTCAAGGTGTACACCCACGCTCATATGATCTGAAAATTTTATCAGAGAAACATCATACCCTATTTCGCATAATAATGCAGCTGTTAAAATAGAGGTATCCTCGCAATCACCCTTCTTCTCAAATAATGTCTCCATAGGATACCGAGGATACTCATCTGAGGGGGTTGTTACATTATCATTCGCATAAGGGAGACTCTGTATAAAAGACGCTATAAAATCTATCTTATCTATATCATCATCAGCTGAGTAAACCCCTTCAAGCCTGGCGCAAACTAGTTTCAAAAACTCATCATCTGTTTCATCAATAACATAAGAAGTATAATCACTTGTTTTAAACCTCTCTTTATGATGATAATAATTGTATAAAAAATTCAAACGCGGTATTTTTATACTATACTGACCACCATTGTACCTCCAAGTGTAACTAATAACATCAACAGTGGAATCATATGGTGTGAGAGAGGTAGAATAGTTTGCAATCTCATTGTTAAAAACATCATTTATCACAACACCTAAAGAATGCCTACTACTGGATACATTATCAAAATACACGGGTATTTCAACATTTAAAACACCATATGGGGGAATTGAATAAGAAGAAAACAATCTTACTTTTTCTGAGATGTCATCTATACTCACAATGGCATTGTCAGGATACAACGGTGTTTTAGAATTACTTATTAACTTAACATCCAACTCTGCCAGGCAGAAGCCATCCCTGGTTTTAACCCAGCTTGTTTTATACCATGAGATAACCGCTTTACCCACTCTAATGTCAAAGCTTTTTTGAAATATTTTATTATTAAAAACATCAAACACTTTCAATGAAAACACTCCCTCTACTGGTATCATCCTACTAAACCTGGATAGAGGTATATCAGTAGTATTCCTCCCTTTTTCGAAACTATTCTCATATAGAATTTGATCACTTGGATCATAAAACCTTAAATCAGCTCTATCTGATAAGTTGAAATTTATCTCTATCGATGGAAAACCATTTTCATCCTTTATACTCCAACTGATTAAATAAAAAACATTTTTTCATTTATGCAACCTGAAAAAAATATAACACCATCTATCAGTAAGAAAATGAGCATCGAGATTAAAACCTTGTTTTTCATTTTTTCTTCATTTCTTTCTCTATAACCTTTGCTAATCTTTTAATCCCCTCTTCTATCTGCTCATTAGACGGATAGGAGAAATTAAGTCTCATTGTATTCCCACCGCTTCCATCCACATGAAATGCTTTACCATGAACATAGGCAACTTTTTCCTTTATCGCCTCTATAAACATCTTCTCCGTATCTATATGCTCAGGTAATGTCACCCAGGCAAACATACCACCCTCTGGTCTATTACAACTATAACCCTCTGGGAAATGCTCCTCTACACTTTTTATCATAATATCTCTCTTCGGCTTGTATATCTCAATTATTTTTAATATATGCAGATCAAGAGAACCTCTTCTTATGAACTCATAGGCTAGATGCTGTGTAAACGTATTTGTACAAAGATCCATAGCCTGCTTCGCAATAACCATTTTTTTAATTATATCCTCATCCCCTATAACCCATGCAAGCCTAAAACCAGGTGAAAGAATCTTTGAAAAAGTAGACATGTAGAGAACATAACCCTCATCATCAAATGATTTAATTGGTTTAACTGATTCTCCATTGTATCGAAGCTTGCTATATGGATCATCCTCAATTATAAGCAAATCATACTCCTTCGCAATGTCTAAAAGTTTTTTCCTTCTCTTCTCTGATAATACAACACCAGCAGGGTTTTGAAACGTTGGTATCACATAGATAAACTTTGGTATCACTTCCTTTTTAAGCAATTCCTTTATTTTTTCCTCTAAAATATCTACTATTATACCATCTTTATCCAATGGTATACCAACCATGTTACACTCATAGCTTCTAAAAGCATTCAACCCTCCTAGATAGCTTGGTAAACCCACTATGGCCGTGTCACCTGGTTCCAAAAAGATTTTACCTATGATATCCAAGGCCTGCTGAGAACCACCAGTTATTAACACATTTTCCTCTGTCGCATCTATGCCATCCTTATATGCCCTCTCAGCTAAAACCCTACGTAACTCCTTATACCCCTCGGTTGTTCCATATTGTAAAGCCTCCTTACCATGGTTTTTTAAAACATAGCTTGAGATATCTTGAAGTTCTTTAACTGGAAAAGTAGCAGGGTTTGGCAACCCACCTGCAAAAGAAATAATATCAGGACTCTCAGTAACTTTCAACAGCTCTCTTATCTCAGATTTTCTAAATTTTTTTGCTCTATCTGAAAATAACCTTGAAAGATCACGCATCTATAAAAAACCTCCTATGCCGTAGATGGGAATATATTTTGATTTTATATGTATATCGATTTGAAAAAAAAGATTTTTAGAGTTCTCTAAAAAGATTAATATGATCTTTAAAAGCTGGCATGTTTTCAACAGTTTCAATATCTATATTAAACTCGCTTATATGATCAAAAAGTTCTTTAATAATCTCTGAATCATTGACAAACATTTTACTCTCTACCTTGTCTATCTCGTTTTTTTCCATAAAAAAACACCTTATACATAACAATATTAGGAGGAGGCAGTATATAAATTTTTCCATGTTTTCATCTTGTTATCTAGTATTTTTGACTAATAAAATCGATTTTGAGTTACTATATGAGGGGTGAAATAAAAAATCTCTTATACATATTTTTCCTTTAAACTCTTCTTCAAGTTTTTTTTGAAACTTCTCAGATTTCGGCAGTCTTACCACTATCCGTGCATCCTCTTTCATAGTCTCTGATACATTTTTGAGTATCTGAAATAGATTATTTACACCCCATGATACAAAAATAACATCAAAACTATGGGCATCATATTTTGTCCCATCTGCCTGCTCAACTCTTATACGATGCTTATCAAGCATCTTCAAAAATTTTTTTGCTTGCTCAACAGTTTTTTTATCTATATCAATACATGTAATACTGGCCCCTGTTTTTCTATCCAAAAGAATAGAAGTCGCTGGAATAGGTCCACTACCTATATTTAACACTTTATCAGCCTGTGTAATGTTTGCTAACCTGATTTCTCCCTCCACTAGTTCCTCATAAAATGCTAGGTAGTCATCTGCAACCATTGGAAATGCCAAGGAAAGTCTCTCTATAATTATATAGGATAAATCCACAATTTTCTTCAACTTTTCTATATCAAAAAACAAGCCAAGCTTTGGTAGAATTCTTTTGAAAAAACCATCTTTTTTCCCTTTATCATCCATAGTCTTTTGTCCTCTAAGTTATAGATAAGGGCCCGGACCGGGATTTGAACCCGAGACAGGGGATCCACAGTCCCCTATGTTACCGCTACACCATCCGGGCCAATTTTTTAAAGAGCAAATAATTAATGAGATACTTATAATTTACCGA
>QMST01000046.1 GCA_003649745.1 Thermoplasmata archaeon
AAAGTATACAACAGCTTCTACATCCGCGGTTTTAATAAACACAAATGTGATGTTCATAGCCATTTTATCTTTTCTGGTATTAAGGGAAAGTTTTACCTTGAAAAAAGCTGCAGGTATAATCCTAGGTTTCCTTGGAGCGACGATTATTGTAACCAATGGATACCTTGATATAGAAGGCAGTTTTATAGGAGATGTTTTAATACTGCTGTCTGCATTTTGTTGGGCTGTATATTCTATAATTGGAAAAATATTGTTAAAAAGATACAACCCTTTAACATTGAACACATACGCTTTCGCCCTTGGAACAATTTTTTATATCCCGTTTGTTATAAATGATTTTGGTTCGATATTTTTTATAACATTAGAGGGATGGCTAATTATATTATATTTGGCCCTGTTTTGCAGTGTTTTTGGCTATGTTGCGTGGTATTTTGTGCTGTCTCATGTGGATGCTAGTAAGGCAGCAATATTTCTAAATCTTATACCTCTGTTCACTATACTTTTATCTCTGTTGATTGGAGAAATAGTGACTATTTTTTTAATAGCTGGTGCAGCCTGTATAATATGTGGGATATATTTAACCCAGAAAGAGTAACGATTATATATTCAAGATTAAATACATAGACAAATAAAAAATTGGGGGGTAGTAAAGTTTTGAAAAGCAAAATAGAAGCTATAGTAGCATTATTATTAACGTTTTGCTTAATCATACCATTGCTTAGTAGCGGGTTTGTTATAAAATCAGAAACAAGTAACAAAATAGAAAAAGCAAGTGCAGACAAAGTATATTATGGTCTGCAATGGGAGATAAATCATGGTCCATTTCATGCTTTCTCAGCTAGATATGAAGGTCCTCAGCCAATAGGAGATTGCGACAATGATGGTAAAAACGAACTGCTTGTTGGAGGAAGAGACAGTGTTTTAAGAATAATAGAATGGGATGAAAAGAAGCAGACATATAGACAAACACATTTCCTGATTTGCCCTGCCCTGACATTTACAAACCCATCTGGTTTTGCAATAGGTGATCTAACTGGTGATGGTAAAAATGAGATTGCCGCTTCTTGGTGGAGTTATGCATCTGTATTTAAATGGAATGGCTTGAGGTATAAAACATTGGGAACCCCTTATCTAGTCTCCTCAAGATCAGGTCGCTTGGGCGGTTCCATGGATTGTTACATTGGAGATTGCGACAATGATGGTAAAAACGAACTTATAGTTAGTAATGGCGCATATTCTAATGATATACCAGAGATTCTAGTACTAAAATGGGATGGAAAAAATTTTTACAAATACGCAGAATGGAATGATGCAGGAAGAAATGGTATATATATGGCAGGACTTGGGGATATTGATTATGACGGTAAAAACGAGATAGTTTGCGGGTCTGGTAGAAAGATTGTAATTTTGAAATGGAACGAAACAAAAAAGGGTTTTAACTCAACTATTTTAGAACATGTTAGTGATTATCCTTTTGCTTGTGTTTGTAAAGATAGTGATATGGATGGTAAACTAGAACTGCATCTAGGTTTTTCAACTCCAGGGATAGAGATTTTCAAATGGAATGGTACAAACTATGAAAAAATTTTTGAGAAAGAATGGCCTGGTGAGGGAGGATTAATAGAGGGTTTAGATGTGGGCGACACAGATAATGATGGCATAAATGAGGTATGCGCGGGGACAAATTATGTTCATATACTACAGTGGAATGGAACAACCTATGTTGAAGAGTACGTAATACCAACCTTTGGAACCCTTGCTGTGGTAGCTGTAGGTGATATTGACAATGATGGTAAAAACGAAATAAACGCAGGATCAGTTATTGCAGATCATGGGCAGAATTATATGACATGGATATTCAAATATGGATACACTGTTTCACAGGATAAAGAAGAAAAGATAGAACCCCATTGGCGCTCAGGTTATTTGAATAAGATGGATAGATCAAAAACATGGGAGAGATACTGGGCTGAGGAAATAGAAATAACCTGGAGATGGTCTGTTGGCCCTGGGGACAAAGCAGAGCTTTATGTCAACGATAAATTAGTACGATCAAAAACAGGGGCAGGTGAGGAAACCATAACAGTATATGGCTCAGTTGTACAAGCAAGAATGGTTACAGATGAGAAAGGCAAAAAAATAGCTATAGACAGATACGGCATTTATGGTTGCGGCATAGACTCTCTGGTTTTCAGAGCAACCAAAACTAAATAAAACACATCTTAATTTTAAAAACAATGTTCTGTGTAGAATGTGGTAAAGAAGGAAAAACTATACGATATGGATTGTGCCCAGATTGTTATATTAAAAAATATTCACCCTTCTTTACACTACCAAAAACAGTGGATTTACAAAGATGTGTTAACTGTAATGCTTTTAAATACAAAAACTCATGGTTAGATACAAGTTTAGAAAAAATACTAAAAAAAATACTCACCAGCAATACTAAAACAGAGTTAAAAAATACTAAAATTAAGATACAATGCAAAGAAAAACAAGATAGTGCAGATTGTATTGTAAAAGCATCGGGATATATTGAAGACATAATGATAGAGGAGAAACACAAAATTTTAGTACGTAAAATAAGGGCTATCTGTCAAAATTGCTCTAGAAAAGCTGGAGGATATTTTGAAGCCATACTGCAGGTGAGAGGCAAAATAAACAAGAAAATAATCAAAGATGTAAAAGAGCAAATAGAAAAGGAAACTCTCAAGGGTAGAAAGAATGCTTTTATATCAAAAATAAAAGAGACAAGCAATGGAATTGATTTTTATATAGGTAAAAAGGAGATTGCTAGAAACATTGTTAAAAAACTACATGAAAAATTTGGAGGGCAAATAAAAACCTCACCAAAGTTAGCTGGTGTTAAAGACGGTAGAAAAGTGTACAGAATGACCTATCTGCTGAGACTGCCAGATTATAGGAAAGGAGATTTTGTAAAAATAAATGACAAAATTTTTTTAATAAAGAATATCACAGGTAAAAGGATAAACATTTTAGATCTAACTAATTGGGAGAAAAAAAGTTATAGTAATTTTTCAAATCTTAAGATAGAAGTAGTTGGTAGAGCAGATGATGTTGAAGAGGCAATAGTTGTTAGTGAAACTGAAAAGGAATTACAAATAATGCTACCTGGGAATTATGAAGTAAAAGAAATTTTGAAGCCCAAGCAAATAAAACTTAACTCCAAGACTGTAAATATATTTAGATATGGAAACGAGATATTTTTAACCCCAGAGTAATTTTATAAGATAGAGTTATATAGCGTGTGCGAAATATATCAAAAAACTCAAAAAGTGATAATTATGTGCCTTGCAGTACCTGCGAAAGTAACAAAAATCCTTGATGAGAAAGGATATGCTCTTGTTGATTACGGTGGAGGTGTAACAAGAAAGGTAAACATCTCCCTGGTTTCAGTAAGAGAGGGAGATTATGTGATGATTCATGCAGGTTTTGCTATTGAGAAGTTAGATGAGGAAAGAGCAAGAGAAACAATTAATATATTTAAAGAAATGCTTTTGGTGAGATGATATTCATGCATGAGTATTCTCTTATCAAGGAGATAGTAGACACTGTTTTAGAAAAAGCCAAAGAATATAATGCAAAAAATGTGGTTAAAGTGGAGATAGATGTTGGAGAACTTAAATTTTTAACAGATGAACAGGCACAATATTTATTTAGGGAACTATCAAAGGGAACTATACTCGAAAATACGAAACTAGAGATAAACTATGTATCATCTGAAATATATTGTAGAAAATGTGGTTATAAGGGAAAAGCGGAACATTTGGAAGAAGTTGACCCTCATTTTCCTATTATAAAATGCCCAAAATGTGGTAACGAATTTGTAGAGATAGTTAGGGGTAACGAATGTATAATAAAGAGTATTCAGGTAGAGAAATAGATTTTAGAACATTTAAGCTTAGAGACAGAGAATTAGCAAAGCAGATTATCAAAAATATAAAAGAATTAGGAATAGAAGCAAGATTCATACATGTATGTGGAACACATCAAGATACCCTGATCAGATTTGGTCTCAATGAGATTTTGAAAAGTTGTAACATTGATGTTAGACAGGGGCCTGGTTGCCCTGTTTGTGTCACAACACCTAAAGAGATTGAAGAAGCAATGCTTTTGGCAAGGAAAAATATAACTATAGCAACTTTTGGGGATATGCTTAATGTGCCTGGTGAGAAACAATCTTTACAAAACCTGAGAGAAAAGGGTTATTCTGTTAAGATGGTTTATAGCATAGAAGATGCGGTTGAAATAGCAAATAAAAACAGAACCAAAGATGTTGTATTTATGGCAATAGGTTTTGAAACGACAGCACCGAGTACTGCATCTGTTCTGTTGAATAATCCACCTGAAAATTTTTCTATCCTATGTTGCCATCGATTGATACCACCTGCTGTTAATACCCTTTTAGAGATGGGAGAAGTTAGAATAGATGGTATGATCGAACCAGGACATGTTTCAACTATTATTGGAGTGAAGTCTTATGAGAAAATATCCAGTAGGCATAAAATGCCGCAGGTTATAGCCGGGTTTGAACCAATTGATTTGTTAATGGCGACCTATATGTTAGCTTTGCAAATAAAAAAAGGAGAAGCAAAGGTTGAAAACGAATATACCAGGCTGGTGAGATATGAGGGCAATAAAATAGCATTAGAAAAGATAGAAGAAGTTTTTGAACCATTCAATATATCTTGGAGAGGCTTCCCTGTTATACCAAAATCGGGGTTAAAATTAAGGGAAAAATTTTCACAGTATGATGCGAGAAAAAAATATGAAGATTTGCTGGTAGAACTGGAGGGAAAGGAGTTTAAAAAACCATCTGGATGCAAATGCGACGAGGTTTTAAGAGGTTTGATTACTTCTCAAGAGTGCCCATTATTTGGTAAGATTTGCACACCATCTCATCCTGTAGGTCCTTGTATGGTTAGTAGGGAAGGTAGTTGCAATATCGAATTCCGTTATAGCAGATGATAATTTATGCTTTTGATTTAACATATAATTTTCCAAACAGGTTGGATGCTACAACACCGATATAAAATGTTATGAACAAAGCAATAATCCAGCCGATAAAGGGAATTACAGCAATGGCGCTAACTATTATACCTAGAATCAGCATGAAAATATAGGCTATTGCATATTCCCCAAAAACCGATTTTATCCTGTTTATAATTTCACTGAATTTGAAAGCATCTCCTATGTTTTTTGATGATACATACATAGCTATTGCCATAGGCAATATGAAACCAATTATTATTGCAAAAACTGAAGCAATTCCGATGGGTGGTAAAAATGCGGTAAATAAAGCAAATAGGCTACCCATGAATCTTCCCATGTTAGTTAAAGAAAATCCCCATAATGTTGCTG
>QMST01000047.1 GCA_003649745.1 Thermoplasmata archaeon
CTTATTAGCAGTGATGGAAACAAGCTTGGCACCAATGTTCCTAGCTATCTCAGCAGTCATTTTAGAAGGTATCGTCTCACCTGATCCAGAGACTATTACCACCAAGTCACCTTTTCTAACAGGCGCAGTAATGGTTTCCCCAATAACAAATGTTTGAAAACCAAGGTGTACTAGCCTTATAGCAAAGGCTTTGGCGACAAGACCTGATCTACCAGCACCATAAACAAAGATTCTATCGGCATTCAAGAAAAATTTTTTTATATTATCTATATCCTCATCTGAGATTTCGCTTAGAATGTCTTTTATCTTTGACTGCATGTAATCCAGAGATTTACGAAATATCTTCATATTTTTTCACTACTTTATATCTCTATAATCTACCTCTTCTTTTCCAGTTCTTTTTTGCAGTAGTTTTTCAAGTTGTAGTCTAATATAGGTTGCATCATGTTCTAGAAGCGGTGATTCAGAGATAAGTGTGACATTATATTTTTTTTCAAGGAGTATCTCCAGAAGAGACTCCAGAGGCATATCTGCTTTTTTAAGTGGAATATGATAATACTCATTTCCATTCTCATAGAGCACACCTGTTATATGTATCAGATAATGTTTCAACCTCAAAGGTCTCAGTTTAGCAAAAATATTTTCAAAATCCTCTTTACTTTTTAGACAACCATTGCATCTCGCATGAATATGCCCAAGGTCTATAACAGGTGCCACTCCTTTGACTTTTCTGCAAACCTCTATCACCTCATCAAGGCTTCCGAAAACCTTCTGCTTCCCCATTGTTTCTATACCAATCTTTGTCTCAAATTTTTCTTTTTTAAACTTTCTTCTGAGCTCACCTAGGTTTTCTATTATCCTCTCCATTGTCTCCTCCTTAGATAATTCCCCATAGAAGCCAGGGTGAACGACAAGTATTTTCGCACCCATGAGATGAGAGAGATAACCTGCTTTTAAAATCTTTTCAAAACTCATCTCAAGCTCCTGATCATCCCCAGCAAGATTTGTATAATAAGGAGCATGAACATGAAGTTCAACATCATTTTTCTTTGAATATTCTTTCATAAAAATAGCTTCCTCATCATCCATACGGAATAAACCTCTGATAAACTGTACCTCCATAGCATTTAGATCCAAAACTTCCCTCACATACCTTAAACCATCTTTGTTGGTCCTACCTTTACAAGATAAGGGAATTCCAGCTGGACCAATCCTTATCAAATAAACATGCCCCCTTTTCTAATATTCCCACCAAAGCTTCCTTTTGTTAAATCCCTTGGTGAGAGAAAGTGTATAAACTTTTTTATATTTAAAAACAACCCTCTTATTTAACCAGTTCCTCTAATTTACTTATTATACTCCATATCAGTGTTCTACCATGTAATGGTAGGTTTGGATCAACAGCCATTTCATCCAATATGGATATAACAGAGGCCACTCTCACATCTAAAGGGTTTTTTTCATCTAACAAAACACCTTTTGCCTCCTCCGCGCTTCTTCTAATATTTCTTGGAATAGAGTTATCCTCATTAATCATGTCTAAACCTTGACATATCTCATCTAACTTTTTCTGATCAACCATTGTTACGCATACCTCCACAATGTTCGAACCAGTAATAATAAGACAGGGATAAAAATATTTTGTATAAAAAATCAATATTTTACATGTAATCCAGTAGTTTTTTCTGCTGTTCTTTTTTTGGATATAAATCATCGATTTTTGCTTTTCCACCTCTGAGTCTAAGGTTTATGGTTTTAAGCTGATTATACATTAGTTTCTCTTTTCTAACTGAGGACCAATAATATGCTTCATCCTGAGTTTTTTTTGCTATTAGGATAACTACACGTCCTTTCATCTTACGAGCTGTTCTACCCTTCCTCTGTATACTCCTTATCTCAGAGGGTATAGGCTCATAGAATATCACTAGATCTGTAGAGGGAATATCTAAACCCTCCTCAGCTACAGAAGTTGCTACAAGTGTATTATATTCTCCATCTTTGAATTTTCTTATTATTTTCTCCTGTTCCCTTTGAGATAAACCCTTATCCTCCACCTTGGTTGTCTGTCCGACAAATCTAGCAGCTTTTACCTCTTTTATATTTGATATTTGATCTAGTATCTGCAATGCTGTATCTCTATACTGTGTGAAAATTATTATTCTGGATTCCCTGTTTTTCTTAAGTTGATCCTCTACAATCTCTGATAAAACCTTGAGCTTGGGATGCTCAACATCTAACTTTTTGAGATGAAGCATCGCCTCAATTACCCTTCTATCTCTGATAAAATGTTTAGAGGCATTATTTCCCTTCTTCATCAAGGTTTCTGATTGTATCCTTTTGAAGTATCTTCTTAAGGCGGTTGCACCCTGGGTTTTTATAAGCTCTAGAGCATGATAGGTTTTTAATGCTATTGTATGGGCCATCAATATTTTATACATCTCCTTTGAGGGTAAAACATTGTTTTCTAAAATATCTTGTATTATGTTTCTCACTTCAAGTAGTTTCCTCATACTAATTCTAGATAAAGCAGCTGTTTCTAAAAGACCAGCTGTTTTTAGCATACCCAGTTTCTCAGATAAAACCTCGGATAGCAACATTATTATCCTATTAAACTCCTCTGGAAGCTCTACTAGTTTCCACTCAATAGTAAGACCATGAACATAGGGTCTGACATCTTTATCATATCTGCTTCTAATTTCTACATTGTTAATCTCAAGGTTCTCACATATCTCCAAGATTCTATCAATGTCACTGCCAGGAGATGCTGTCATTCCCAGTATACGTCTATCTTTTTTTCTCTGCTCCTTATATTTCTTTGCAACAAAAACATATGAATACTCGCCGACAGCTCGATGTGCCTCATCAAATATTATCAGACAAAAATCCTCGAGTGATATCCTATTGTTTTTAAGATCATTTTCTATAACCTGAGGGGTTGATACTATTATTTTTGTTTCTTTCCATAGCTTTGTCCTTTTATCTGGGGAGATCTCACCGGTGAAGATAACAATTTCGTCTTCATCCAAGGTTAGAAACTGTTTTAAAAAAGCAGTGTGCTGGTTCACCAATGGTTTTGTTGGTGCAAGAAAAAGTATTTTGCATTTCCTGCTGAGCAAAGATGCTATCACAATCAATGCTATCACTGTTTTCCCCAGACCAGTTGGTAAAACCACTAGGGTGTTAGATTCTAAACAGGTTTTTGCAATGTTTACCTGATATTCTCTATACTCTATTGAATCAGGTTTTATGAAATCATGTTTTAGATACACTATTAACAAAAATACGATACTGGTTTTTGTAAGTTTTGGGTTCAAGAATAGCTATTATTCGATGTTTGTGTCAGAATTCCTTTATATATAGAATAACAAAGGTATACTTAGAGAAGTGAGAAAAAAACATGATGATTAAGATTGTTGGGCAAATATATAAGGAAGATGTGAAGGAGATTGAGTTTATCTCCAGAGTTATGGTTGTTAATCATAGGATAAGACATCTTGCTCAAAAAAAAGATAATTAGATTTTTTTACCTTTCAAGCAAATTGTGCATACACCATATTGTATGTTGAAATGTTCTCTGCAAACTAATCTGCCACATATCCTACATGTGTACATTGCACCTGGTTTTCCACATATGCTACATAAACCCATCATTTCCATATTTTTTTATCACTCCTTGTACGCCAGGTTTTCTAAAATGTTTTTAAGATCCTCCAAAGATAGGTTTGTAACAATTAATGGAATGTTCTCATACTCCGATAGTTTAGATGCTAATGAATCTACTGCGCTTGGTTTATGATAAACCACTAGAGATGGTTTCATAGGGTGCACACGAACTGCAATCATAGGGCTTCTTCCATAGGTTATACCTGTGAATATGAGTGCACGCTCAGTACTCCATCCATATATACTAACATAATCTGTAGAACTCAGTGTCTTTATCGCGCTAATACTATCTATAAGAGTGAATCCTTTAACTGTCTTCTTATCTAGTATATCCTCACAAGTTAGTATCTCTCCATGTATGCTCTCTGCAAATTTTCTAGCAGGTATTGAATAAGGATATTCCATTATCTCTATTACGCCCTTTGGGCTCTCTATCATCGAGGTATATCTATTTATTATTTTTCCACCTCGTTTCTCATCTATTTCAAAAAAAGCTTCTATTAGTTTCCTTATCGTCTTAATACCTGGTGATGCTCTTCTACCTGATTCATAGTCACTTATAACACTGGGAGAAACTTTTAGATAGTTCGCAAGTTCTGTTTGTGAAATTTCAAAAATATTTCGCCATTTTCTTAAAGTAGCACCTGGTCTGGGACTAAGTGTAATCTCACCGGCTATCTTTTCAGCTAATATGTTTTTTACATTCATATTTCATCTTTTAATTGGTCTAAATTTATATCCATAGTAGATGGCTCCTGTGTCGCCATCCTCCTGTATCTTTCTAAATGCCATTTCTACTGGCATGCCAATTTTCACCTCATCTAGGTTACAATCAACTATTTGTGAAGTAACCATTGGTCCCTCATCTAGTTTTACAATGGCTATTATATATGGTATTTCATCCTCAAATGCCTCTGGAGCAACATGTACAATGGTATATGAGTATATTTTCCCCTTGCCTTTTAATTTATATTCCTTCATCTTGCCTATACTGCTTCTCCTACATTTAGGACAGATATTTCTAGGTGGGAAATAAACAGTTTTGCATTCACCACACCTAGTACCTATCAGGTTATATCTATGTGGTATCTCTCTCCAAAATTTTGAGACTAAGTGATAGTGACTAGCCATCTAAACCACCTCCAATATGTGAACTACACATGATGCTCCGCTACCACCAATATTATGTGTTAATCCTATCTCAGCATCTTTTACCTGTCTTTTATCTGCCTCTCCTCTCAACTGCATTACTATCTCAGCTATCTGCGCAACACCTGTCGCACCAACTGGATGGCCTTTTGCCTTTAAACCACCACTTGTATTAACTGGTATTGTTCCATCCATCTCTGTTAATCCTTCTTCTACCGCCTTACCGCCCTCACCTTTTCTAAAGAAACCTAGATCCTCTATTGCAAGTATCTCAGCTATCGTAAAACAATCATGTACCTCAGCAACATCTACATCCTTTGACCTAATTTTTGCCTGCTTGTAAGCCATCTTTGATGCTAATACAGTCGATTTAAAAGTACATATATCCTCTCTAGAGTATAATGCCAAGGTGTCAGATGCCTGACCTGATCCTCTAATCTTTACAATTTTATCTGTGTATTTTTTTGCATCCTTTAATGGACATAGTATAACTGCTGCGGCACCATCGCTCACAGGGGAACA
>QMST01000048.1 GCA_003649745.1 Thermoplasmata archaeon
AATATATGTTGATCAAAATACATTTGATCTATTAAATTCAACCCAAGTTGTAAATCAAATTAAAAATATGAACAAAAAACTAATGGAAGAAAACAAACCTTATATACTAATTGGACCAGGTAGATGGGGGTCAGCAGATCCTTATTTAGGTATCCCTGTGATATGGAGTGATATAGCTGGGGTAAGAGTTATAGTAGAGACACCATATAAAGAGAGACACATAGATCCCTCTCAAGGATCTCACTTCTTTCATGATATGATGGCATCTAACACATTATATCTCATTACAAAAAGAATTGAAGATGTTAATTGGGAATGGCTTAGAGAGCAAAGAGTAGTTGAGGATACAGAATTTATAAAGCACGTAGAAACACAAAAAGCATTAAAAACAATTGTAGATGGTAAAATTAGTAAAGGAATTATTATAATAGATGAATAAAGGGAAAGATGACCATGAACGAAAAAACCGGCTATTATGGAATAGATGATGCGCTTAAAGAGCGAATAAAAGAATTGAACTGTATCTACAATTTAACTGCAATAATAAAAGATAGGAGTATATCAATTGAGGAAGCATTGCAAAAGATTGTAGATATTATACCACCTGCCTGGCAATACCCTGATATAACCTGTGCTAGAATAGTAATAGGTGATAAGGAATACAGAACAAAAAATTATAAAAAAACAAAGTGGAGATTAGCAAGCAACATAATATATGATAACAAGAAAATAGGATCAGTCGAGGTCTATTATTTAGAAGAAAAACCAGATGCTCATGAGGGCCCATTTTTGATAGATGAAAGGAGATTATTAGATGCTATATCTGATCTTTTGGGAAGCTATATAGGTGGTACAAGGATTAAAACGAAAAATCATAAAACTGAGAAATTAGAAGAATCCGCTAGCTTACAATCTAAAGAAGAGGAGAAAGGAAAAGAAGACTGGGAAGTAGTGTTGGATATTTTAGTTAAAACAAGTCCAAGAACACTTTTAAGATTTACGAGAAAGATGGTTTACTATCTTTATAGATATGAAAATGAAAAAATCAATGCACTTTTGAATAGGATATGTCCAGTTGATAAAAATGCTGCAATTGGGCAATGGTGTGGTATAAACATGCCGAATCCAAGACAAAATCTTGACTCTCTCATATATGTCCAAAATCAAATCTTTGAGCTGGCAAAGGAGAGCATACCACGTGAAGAGCTATCTACAATGTTTCAAGAATGGTTAAAACAAGATAAAGTGCGTCCCCTGCTTTTGTCCTCTCAAAAACCAGGAGTTCCTTTAAGTGAGATTATTGAAGAATTAAAGCGATTCTTTGAGAAAGAAGATATAGAAGATGTTCTTTCACCTGAGGACAAAATTACTATTAAGACAGCACTCATTAGAAGATTCTTTACAGATAGATTAGATTACGTAAACGTTGCAAAAAGATACATTGAGCTTGAAGATTTTGTAAAGATGTTAAATCATACTATAGGCCCAACTCAGGGATCAGGTAAATTTGGTGGTAAAACATCCGGGGCATTTCTTGCAGAGAAAATATTGAAAGATGAGATGAAAAAAGATGCTGTTTTGAAAGACCTAGCTTATCCAAAGAGCTGGTACATAACTTCTGATACTCTTCGTAGCTTCATTTACTACAACGATCTAGATGAGGCCTTTTATATAAAATATTTGCCTCCTGAACAGATACGTCAGGAACAACCATTCCTTGAACAGGTTTTTAAGAACTCAACATTTCCACACGAAATCATTGAAGGTCTCAGGAGAATAATACGTGATTTGGAAGGAAAACCAATTATAGTTCGTTCATCTAGCCTTTTAGAAGATAGTTTTGGAGCAGCTTTCTCTGGAAAGTACAAAAGTCTATTTATACCAAACACAGGCTCAGAAGAAGAAAGATTATATTCATTGATGGATGCAATTGCAGAAGTATATGCATCAACTTTTGGTCCAGATCCTATAGAGTACAGACGTGAGAGAGGACTGCTTGATTTTAATGAAGAGATGGGCATTTTAGTTCAGGAAGTGGTTGGAAAGAAGATAGATCATTACTTTTTACCAATCTTTGCTGGGGTAGCTTTCAGTAGAAACGAATTCAGTTGGTCCCCGAGGATAAGAAGAGAAGATGGTATGATCAGAATAGTACCTGGCCTTGGTACTAGAGCGGTTGATAGGGTTGTAGACGACTATCCAATTCTTGTATCACCAAATAGACCTAACATAAGAGTAAATACTTTAGTAAGTGAGCAGGTACAATACTCTCCAAAGTATATGGATGTAATAAATCTTGAAACAGGTATGTTAGAAACAGTTGATGCAATAGAGTTTTTTAAAAAATATAACAAAGAAATACCACAGTTGAACAACATCGTATCTGTATATAAAAATGAAAACCTGATGGAACCAAATATTATGACCGATTTTGAAAATGAAAATCTTGTAATAACCTTCAATGGCCTTTTTGAAAAGACAGATTTTCTTGAAAAAATGAGAAAAGTACTTTTTACTCTTGAAGAAAAGTTAGGAACCCCTGTTGATGTAGAGTTTGCATCAGATGGAGAAAAAATATACATATTGCAATGTAGACCTCAAAGCCAAGGAAGAGGTATCGAGAGAAAACCAGTTCCATCTAATGTTCCTAAAGATAGAATACTGTTTTCTGCTAATAGATACGTAACAACAGGACATGTAGAAAATATAGAATATATAGTTTATGTTGTACCAGAAGAGTATGCAAACCTTCCAAATAGAGAAGAAATGCAAAAAATCGCACATATAATAAATGAATTAAACAATATTTTACCAAAGAGAAAGTTTATACTAATTGGACCAGGTAGATGGGGCAGCAGAGGAGATATAAGATTAGGAGTTCCAGTTAGATATGGGGATATTAAAAATACTTCTCTTCTAGTAGAAGTGGCGAAGGAGAGAGAAGGTTATACACCAGAATTAAGTTTTGGAACGCATTTCTTCCAAGATCTTGTAGAGTCCAACATAAAATACTTGCCAATATATCCTAATCAAAAAGATGATACTATATACAATGAGGATATTCTCCTGGGAACCGAGAACGAGCTTGAAAAGATATTACCTAAATATAAGAAGTACAAAAACGTCGTTAGAGTCATAAAAACATCAAATATTCTAGAAGATAGTACTCTATCAGTAATAATGGATGGAGAGACAAACCAAGCTCTAGCTTTTTTGAAACCTTTAGATCACTGGCAATGGAGGATGCAAAAAGTCGAGGAATTAAGCAAAGAGTTAGATCCAGAGATCTATGGAATAGAAGCTATGTATCTAATAGGTAGTACAAAAACGGGAGAAGCAGGACCAGCTAGCGATATAGATCTTTTAATACATTTTAAAGGAACAGAAGAACAAAAGGAAAAATTGTTATACCATTTAGAAGAGATAGGTGAAAAACTAGCAAAGGAAAATAAGGAGAGAACAGGAATAGAAACGAAGAACTTACTTGATGTACATATTATTACAGAGGAAGATATTAAGAAGAGAACATCTTGGGCAACACATATTTTAACTCCTTATGCAAGTTTAAAGAAGATAGAACTCAAGAAGAGAGAGAATCAACATGAATAAGCTCTCTTTTTGCATTTTTTAGATCCTCTGTATCAAAGCGAATTAACGCAAGTTCAGGACCATCATGAGCTGCGGAGAAGCTAAATGTTCTGCCCACCTTCTCCATCCAATTACCGCTCAATCTTGCACTTTCGTGGATATGACCATGAAGTGTTAAAAAGGGCTGCTTTTTTTCAATGAATCGCTTTATTGCAACACTACCAACATGAACATCTAGGGGTACATTATCTATTTTTTTACCATCAAGGGCAGCCCTATCAAGCATGGATCTGTAAGGGGGTGAATGAAATAGAAAAATAGTTTTTTCTACAGGAGCATTTTTTGAAAGCTTCTCAAGATCCTTAGATATAGTAGAATAAGTAATTTCATCAGGATCAATTTCTACAGTTCTAAAACCTTGTTCAGGAGATACGTTGCCAACATCTGTAAATCTTGAAACGTCGTATCTCTCCCAATCTTTAAGTTGAAAAGGAGTAGGTGGTACATAGGAATAACCAGTAACAAACAAATACCTAAACCTTACAGTTTTAAAATGTACATAATTAATTAACCCTTCTTTGTCTTTCTCTATGAATACTTTCTCAAAAATCCTTGGATCGTCATTTCCCATTATTACAAAGAATTTAACTCTTTTACAATCTTTAATTATACTGCCAATCTTAGAAAAAAATTCATTGTCAAGAAACTTTTCAACAACTATCTCTGTAGAGAATTGATTTGGAAGTAAGTCCCCACCTATAAAAACTCCATCTGGTTTCTCACTCTCTACTATTTTAAACAATGTATCGAACTTTGCCTTATTTCCATGAATATCAGAAACAAAGATGCAATTCAATCAATTCTCACCAATTACCTTATTATGTTATCAATAATAATTTTTATCATAAAGTTTTAAATAATCCCTGTATTACCAAATATGAATTTTAAGAAGGGCACAGATATGTATAAGATAGTAGAAAAAAAGGTTTTATCTGAAAATGTTAAACTAATGAAAATACATGCACCACTTGTTGCAAAAGAGGCACTAGCTGGGCAATTTGTTATGCTGAGGATACATGAGAACGGTGAACGTATACCGCTTACAATTGTTGATTATGATCGTAGTAAGGGGAATGTAACAATCATTTTTATGGAGGTTGGTAAAACAACAAAAGAGCTGGGAAAGATGGAGGTTGGCAACTCAATTTTAAACTTCGTGGGTCCGCTAGGGAAACCTTCAGAAATAGAAAAATTTGGCACAGTCGCTTGCGTTGGTGGCGGTGTTGGAATAGCCCCAATTTATCCAATTGTCAGAGAGTTGAAAAATGCTGGAAATTATGTTATAAGCATATTAGGAGCTCGTAATGAAAAGCTATTGATGCTAGAGAAAGAAATAGGAGACTTTAGTGATGAAATATATATATGCACAGATGATGGATCTAAAGGTACAAAAGGTTTTGTCAGCGATGTTCTACATAAATTGATCAATGATGGAAAGAAGATTGATATTGTATGGGCAATTGGTCCTGTTATCATGATGAAGGTTATCTCTGATTTAACTCGTAAATATAACATAAAAACTATAGTTAGCCTTAATCCTATAATGGTTGATGGGACAGGGATGTGCGGTAGTTGCAGAGTAACTGTTGGGGGAGAAACAAAATTTGCATGTGTAGATGGGCCAGAATTTGATGGTCATAAAGT
>QMST01000049.1 GCA_003649745.1 Thermoplasmata archaeon
TTCCACCTAGCATGTCAAAAGCAAGTTTTGCGACTAAAGAGCTGTCTACACCACCTGAAAAGGAGACTATCAGTTTTTCCTTTTCTTTGATTAAACTTTTGAGTTTCTCTAGTTTTTCAACCAAGTTTTCCATAATTGATCATTCACATGGAAGATTAATCTTAACATTTTTGCTTTTTCTAATAAGCTGACATATTCTACAAATTTCTGGAACTAAATTTTTTCTGTTTTTTAATATTCTATCATTAGAAACCTCTATTTCTTCCAATAAATTATCATCTTTTATCTCCATAAAATTTCCTCTTTTTCTAGATAGATACTGAGATATAGCAGCAGGTGTGACACCTAGTATATCTGCCACCTTCTTCTGTGATAGACCATGTTTCTCTATAAGATTCTTAGCTATCTCTTTTCTAATAGCTGGGATAATATACCACAAAATTTGCTCACAAGGTGTTTTAAAATCGTTCATATTTTTCTTTAATAAGTTGCTGATACAAATTATTTACCATTTTGCCTCAATTGAGATCTCTTTCATTTTTGAAATAGCATTTTCTACAAGACCTTGGATATCAAGGTTTTTTTCTGCATTCTCAATCTTTTTTAGATCACATCTTGTCTCCGGATGCTTAGCAACCATAAAAGAGCAACAGTCTTCATATGGCAAAATAGATACCTCATATGTCCCCATCCTCTTTGCAATATCTATAATCTCCTCCTTATCCATCCCAGATAGTGGTGTAAACACTGGTTTATCTGCAGCAGAATATATCACATTTAGGTTATCCAATGTTTGAGAAGCTACTTGTGAGATACTGTCTCCCGTCACAAATGCCTTTGCATTTTCTAGATTTGCGATTTTTGAAGCTATTCTCATCATAAATCTTCTATAAACAAGCATTCTAAGCTTAGAAGGAATATTTTTAATTATTTCCATCTGTATTTCTCTGAAGGGAACCATGTATAGCTTGCTATCAATTTGATATCTAGAAAGTATTCCTACCAAATTTTTTATCTTTAGTTCTACATTTTGAGATTGTCTTGTATAGTTAAAAAAATGTACAAAAACAATTTTACATCCTCTTTTCATCATCAAAAATGATGAAACAGCGCTATCTATTCCCCCAGAGAGCAAGGAAATTATTTTCTCATTTGGAAAAACAGGTAAACCGCCGACTCCTCTGATTTTCTCAGAATAGATGTATGCCTCGTTCTTGCAAATCTCTATAAAAACTATAAAATCTGGTTTTCCCAGATTAACCTTTTTCTTAGTATGTTTAGCAATATATTCGCCAACTATGTTATTCACATCAACAGATGTTAGTGGAAAGTTTTTATTAGATCTATAAGTTTCTACCTTAAAACAACCCTTTTTATTCTCAGCTAATTTAAGTGCAACTTCTTTAATTGCTTCAATATCTGATGGGACAACTATAGAAAATGCAAAATATTTAATCCCTGGTATACATCTTAATCTATCTTTGATCTGATCTGATTTCTCAGATATGAACAAGACTAGTCTACCGTGTTTTATGATTGGTTTTTCATTTATTAAATCTTTAAGAGCTAATTCTATATTCTTTGCTAAAGTTTTTTCAAACAAAATCCTATTTTTGCCTTTGAGCCCTATTTCTCCATAGTGTATAACAACAGCGTTTTTCATATTTTGAACAGAGAAATATTTGATCACCTTTATTTAAACATTGTTTTACTCACCAAAAAATTAATTAACAATAGTTAACATATTGTAAATGTTTAAAAACACCAAAAAATTTTAAACACTAATCAATCTACCTACTTGGGGGAAAATGAAAGATAAAATAGAGAGAATAAACAAGTTAAAAAAACAACATAATGCAATCATCCTAGCGCACAACTATCAACTCCCAGAGATACAGGACATAGCAGATTTTGTCGGCGACTCTCTAGACCTCGCTCTCAAAGCGACAAAAACAGATGCAGATGTTATCATGTTTTGTGGTGTAAATTTTATGGCAGAATCTGCCAAGATATTGAACCCAGATAAAACAGTAATTCACCCAGATATAGACTCAAGATGCCCCATGGCAGATATGGTTGATGTAGAAAGCCTAAACTGGCTACAAAAGGATCACCCGGATGCTGCAACTGTCGCCTATATCAACACCACTGCAGATGTAAAAGCAGTTTCAGATATATGCTGTACCTCTTCAAACGCGGTAAAAGTAATAGAATCATTAAATGCTAAAAAGGTTATCTTTATACCTGACACAAATCTTGGATTATATGCGAAAAGATTTGTCAAAGATAAGATGATGATAATTTGGCCTGGTATGTGCCCAACTCAACATAATGGTATAAAAAAAGAAGATATACTGGGGTTGAAAAAACAGCATCCAAACGCAGAGATAATGGTTCACCCCGAGTGTAGGCCAGAGGTTATTGATATTGCTGATTATGTTTTCTCAACAAATGGCATAGTAAACCATGCAAAAGAATCTAGCAGCAAAGAGTTTATAGTGGGAACTGAAAAAGAGCTTTGCTATAGGCTAAAGAAAGAAAACCCAGATAAAATTTTCTACCCTATAGAGACAGCAGTTTGCCCTAATATGAAAAAAATAACCCTAGATAAGGTTTTTCTCAGCTTAGAAAAACTGGAACCTCAACTTGAACTTCCCACTGAGATAATGGAAAAAGCTAGGATACCATTAGATAAAATGATGAAAATTGGGAGAGGTGATTGATCTGAGACGAATATATTTAGACCATGCTGCAACCACTCCAGTAGATAGAGAAGTTTTACTTGAAATGCTACCTTATTTTACTCGCTTCTATGGTAACGCATCTTCTCTTCACAGCGATGGCGGGGTGGCACATGAGGCGCTAGAGAAAGCCAGAGAAAAAGTTGCTGAGGTTATAAACGCTGAACCTGATGAGATAATATTCACAAGTGGTGGAACTGAATCCGATAACCTAGCAATAAAAGGCATAGCATATAAAAATAAGGATAAAATCAAGGGTAAAGGACCTCATATTATAACATCATCTATTGAACACCCTGCTGTGCTTGAAACTTGTAAATTTTTAGAAAAGGAGGGTTTTAAAGTAAAATATTTGCCTGTAGACAGGGATGGTATAGTAAAGTTAGATATCCTAGAAAAATCTATCACAAAAAATACTTTTCTTATATCGATAATGGCTGCAAACAATGAAATTGGCACTATACAGCCTGTTGAAGAAATAGGCAAAATTGCGAAAGATTATGATATTATCTTTCATACAGATGCAGTTCAAACCATTGGGAAAATGCCTATGGATGTCAAAAAAATAAATGTAGATATGCTTTCGATTTCAGGACACAAAATTTATGCTCCAAAGGGAGTAGGCGCCTTATATGTCAAAAGAGGCGTAACACTTCAACCCATTTTAAATGGAGGGGGACATGAGAGAAAACTAAGAAGCGGCACAGAAAACATTCCTGGAATTGTCGGCCTGGGAAAAGCTTGTGAGCTTGCTAAAAAAAGAATGAGCAAGGATATACAACATATTAAAAATCTTAGAGATAAACTGATAAAAGGCATACTAGAGAATATAGAAAAATCTTATTTAAATGGTCATCCTGAAAAGAGATTAATAAATAATGCTCATTTTAGGTTTACTGCTATAGAAGGAGAATCTCTCATAATGGATCTAGATGAGAAAGGAATCGCCGCATCTACTGGATCCGCATGCTCATCAAAAAAACTGCAACCCTCGCATGTGCTACTAGCTATAGGTTTAACACCAGTTGAGGCACATGGGTCGCTAAGACTAACATTAGGTAGAAAAAACACAAAAAATGAAATAGATTATGTAATTGAAACCTTGCCAAAGGTGGTAAATAGATTAAGGGAAATCTCCCCGTTATGGAAAAAATAGGTGCTATAAAATGTCTGCTGGGATGTATAGTGAAAAGGTAATAGAGCATTTCCGCAACCCCAGAAACATGGGTGAGATAAAAGATGCAGATGGAGTAGGAACAGTTGGAAACCCTATCTGTGGAGATCAAATGACAATTTACATAAAAGTTAAGAATGATAGAATCGTGGATATAAAGTTTAAAACATTTGGATGCGCGGCAGCTATCGCAACGAGCAGCATGATCACGGAGCTTGCTAAGGGGAAAACTCTTGAAGAAGCAATGAAAATCACCAGGAAAGATGTTGCTGATGAGCTAGATGGTCTGCCACCAATAAAAATGCATTGCTCAAACCTTGCTGCCGATGCCCTTCACGCAGCTATTAAAGACTATTGGGAAAAACAAAAAAAGAGGAAAAAGAGTGGAAAATAGTATGTGTGAGATAGAATTGGATGGATGGAAATTACATCTGATCTTTTCAGCAGTTCATCTTATACCAAAATATGAGAAATGCGGGAGATTACATGGTCATACATATGCAGTGCATGTCAAAATCATCGGGGAGAAAAATAGAGATGGGATATTAATGGACTTTACCGAAATAAAAGATGCTATAAAGAAAATTATTGAAAAACTGGATCATAGGATTTTGATACCAAAAGAAAATCCATCAATAAAAGTAGAAAAAGATAAGGTTATAATGCACGCTAATGGGAAAAAGTATATTTTTCCAACTGAAGACTGTATGTTATTACCTATTTATTCAACAACAGCTGAAAACATAGCAGAATACATACTTGACAAACTAGTAGAAAACATGAGTTTTCCAAAAAATGTTAAAAACATAGAGATAAAACTAGATGAGGGACCTGGTCAAGGTGCAAAAATGTCTAAAAAACTCTGAGGTAAATATTTCCATGAAAAAAGTTGTCTGTTTATTGTCTGGTGGTCTTGATTCATGCGTTGTAGCTACCATAGCTAAAAAAGAGCTAGGCTATGATCTCTACTGCCTGACAGTAAAATATGGACAGCGTCATTCCAAGGAAATAGAATCTGCAAAAATGGTTGCTAATAAACTTGGTGCGAAAGAACATATCATATTAGATATAGACCTGGGCAAACTATGTAAAATCTCTTCATTAATAGATAAAAATAAGAGATTGGAAGAGAGAAATGTTGAAGAAATTGGAAATAGTATCCCCTCAACATATGTTCCAGCAAGAAATATCATTTTTCTATCACTTGCTCTAGCATATGCAGAAAATATTGGCGCAGATACAATATTTATTGGAGCTAATGCTATAGACTGGTCTGGATATCCTGACTGCAGACCTGAGTTTATAAACACGTTTAAAAAGGTGACAGAGGTTGGAACAAAGTCTGGAGTAGAAGGAAAAA
>QMST01000050.1 GCA_003649745.1 Thermoplasmata archaeon
AATAGATTGCTTCCAGCAACGCAGTGTTTCCACCACCAACAACTGCAACACGTTTACCCTTGAAAAAAAACCCATCACGAGTAGCACAATAACTAACACCTCTACCAGAAAACTCTGTTTCACCAGGCACACCAAGTTTCTTATACGTGCTACCAGTGCACAAAACAACAGCCTTAACATTATATTTCCCCTCAGAGGTCAAAACAACAAAACCATCCCCATTCTTCCTAATCTCCTTAATCTCCTCGTTAAAATGAAAATCAGCATAAGAACTAGCATGATCAATAAACCTCTGCATCAACTCCAAACCACTAACACTAGAAAAACCAGGATAATTCTCAATCTTTGGAGCAGTAGATGTCAAACCACCACCCACTCCCTTATCAAAAACTATACTCTTTATACCTGATCTCCCAGCATATATCGCTGCTGCACAACCAGCCGCACCTGCACCTATTATAGCCAACTCAAAATCCCTATTCATACCCCTCAAGAAAACCTCCTCTCTAAAACTCTATACCCTCAATACATTCCACTTTTTTCCTCTTTACCTCCCTCAGCTCAGTTACCATATCAGCAACCTCTATCAACCTCTCATCTGCATATCTACCAGTCAACACCAAATTTGTCTCATCAGGTTTCTCCCTAACAAGACTGATCACATCATCAACAGACACCAGGTTAAAATGAGAGGCTATGTTAATCTCATCCAAAATCAGAAGAAACGGTTTCTCCCTCATCTTCTCCCTTGCAAAATCTAAACCCTTTCTCGCAAGCCTCTTATCCTCATCAGACGGGTTTCTAAGATCAACAAACTCCTCTCTACCAAACTGATAAATCTCATAATTCCCTGGGAAAACATTCTTTATCAAATACTCCCCCGTATTCTTTTTTCCCTTCATAAACTGGATAACAACTACTTTCTTACCATGAGCCACAGATCTCATCGCCACACCCAAAGAAGCAGTTGTCTTACCATGTCCATCACCAGTATAAACAATCACTCTACCACTCATTTGTTTCACCTATTTTTTATGAGATTATACACTCAGACCATCCACAATCCTTACAAACCATGCATCCTGCCTCATAAGCAAGATGCTCCCCACCACACACCGGGCATTTCTCCATAACATCTCTCACAATCAGCTTCTTCTCCTCCCCTAACTCCTGGGTTTCCTCCTCAGATGACACCACAGGTGGATGAACCTCAACCTCTTTTTCCTCTCCCACTCTTATATACTTCCTCACCCATTCCCTCTTGGACAATATCCTGTCAAGCCATTCAAGTGCAAAATCAGAAGATTTCGCCTTTCTCATAAGCTCTTTCTTAGCTGACAACACATTAAGCACCTGTTTCGTCTTAGAGCCATCCCTATAAACAGTCACACCCTTACAACCCATCTCATGAGCTATTATATACGCCTGCTGAATATCCTCAACACTCGCATCATTTGGCATGTTTATCGTCTTCGAAATAGAATCAGTTATACATCTCTGAAGAACCGCCTGAGCAACAATATGATCCAACCAATGTATATCCATAGACGTCACAAAAACATCTTGCAACTCCCTGGGTATCTCCTCCAAACCCTGTATACTACCATAATTATCAGATATCTTCTTAAGAATCTCATCATTATAAAGCCCAAGTTCTTTAAGTTTTTTCTCGAAAACATTATCCACATAAAAGAATGTCCCGGCAGAAACCTTTTTTTCATACACCAGGGCAAAAACAGGCTCAATCCCATTGGTTGTATCAGCAATCATCGATATAGAACCAGTTGGTGCATTCGTTGTAACCATAGCATTCCTCAAACCATATTTCTTAATCCTATCAACAAGATTATCCCAGTTCAAAGTCCAAAGATCTCTATGATAATATATCTCAACCGGAAGTTTACCCTCACGATAATCACTCTCCCTGAACAATGGAAAAGAACCTCTCCTCCTAGCCATTTCAACAGATTCCTCAAAAGCATAATATGTCAAACCCTCTGCTATCTGCCCCATCAGCTCATAACCCTCCCTAGAATTATACCTGATACCTAGTTCAAAAAGCAAATCCGCCAAGCCCATTATCCCAACACCAACTCTCCTAGTCTCCTTTGTAGCAGCATCTATCTCCCTTATCGGGTACTTGTTCATGGTTATAAGATTATCCAACGCCCTAGTCACCATTCTCACAGTTTTTCTAAAACCATCCCAGTCAAACACTTTTTTTTCATCCTCATTTTTAACAAACTTTGCAACATTGACACTTGCAAGATTACAAGACTCAAATGGGTAAAGGGGTTCCTCTCCACATGGGTTAGTAACCCGTATGAGACCACCTTTTACCCCTGCAAGGGCGTTTCTCTTGTTTATGTTATCAAAAAACAACACACCAGGGTCAGCTCTCAACCATGCATGATACGCAATTGAATGAAACAAAGTTTTCGCATTTATCTCCCTCCAAACCTTTTTCATATGAGGGTTAATCAGAGGATAGTTTGCATTATTTGCCAAATACTCCCAGAAATCCTCCCATATACCAACACTCAGGTTAAAATTCTCATATGCCCCTTCTTTATCCTTTGCAGAAATGAATTTTTCAATATCAGGATGCCATATCTCCAGTATCCCCATGTTCGCTCCTCTTCTCACACCACCCTGTTTAACAACATCTGAAACCGTGTCCAAGATTTTCATAAAAGACAACGGACCAGAGGCCTTACCCATGGTAGACCTTACTATATCTCCTTCGGGTCTAATCTTCGAAAAGTTCACACCTGTTCCCCCACCAGCTTTTTGTATCAAAGCAGCATCCTTCGCCATGTTCATTATAGACTCAATGCTATCATCAACATCAAGCGTAAAACAAGCTGAGAGCATACTCAGTCTTCTACCAGCGTTCACCAATGTTGGAGTATTAGGCATAAACACCTGATTCACCATGAGATCAAAATAATCATCGATCATTTTCTCATATTCATCAAAAGTCCCATTTTTCATCATTGTTAAAAGCTCATCAAAACCAATTTTCATCTTCCCCTCATTTGCAAGCTCCTCATAGGCAGCTATAAACCTCTCAAGATGCCATTTTGTAAGAGGATACCTCCCAATCTTTATCTTCCTATCCCATGCATCCAGATCACTAAGATACTTGGAAAGAGTAATGGGAAGATTATACCCTCCTTTTTTCTCATACACCCTCGGATCATATAGTATCTCTGGTAGTACTATGTGTACTGCCACTCTTTGGAATAGCTCTTTAGGGGATTCTATAATAGTTCCATTTTCATCCTTTATCAAATACCGGTAAGCTAAAACCCTGAGCGCGTTGACACTAAATCTTTTATCAATTTCATCAAGTCTATCCTTATTTAATATCTTCTTTTTTTCCTCCCTAATCTCCGCTTTCTTCTGCCTATATAGGATATAGGCTTTCGCAATCTTACTCTCCCCGTTTTCTATCAAAACCTTCTCAACAATATCCTGGATATCCTCAACGTTAGGTATCTTATGCGGACCATATTCTTTCTCAAGTAATTTCACAACCTTGTTTGATAGATTTTCTGCTTTGGATCTATCTTTTTCACCAACAGCACGTATCGCCTTAAATATAGCCTCAGTTATCTTGTTCTGATCAAAATCAACTATTCTGCCATCTCTCTTTTCTATCTTTGTAAGTTTCATAAACACCTAACCTCCCAAATATCAGCACTCAAGATCCTCATCATCACCAAAAATTAGTTTTGGCTCAGCAAGGGTTCGTTCATCATCTACAATTTAATCATCATATCAAAAAATAGTTTTAAATGTTTATGTTTAAAAATAAGAAAGAATGTTATGTGGTTTTATTAGAGGTTATGGCCAATCGGGGCTGAGTCCTAGTGCAAAGAGTGTTGCCCCTATAGCGAGCACTGTTCCAGTGGGTGTATCTATTCCGACATCTCCAAAATCTATATAGATTCCTGCGAATCCAAATATGGATACACTGTGCATGCCAAGTCTATCTGCATATTCTATCCTTGGTGGTATTGGCCATAGTCTTAGATATGCTGTATACCCAACTAGGTAATATAGATGTATTGGTCGTAGCATGAATCCGAAGAATGCCTCTCCGCCATAGAATGGTATTCTAGATGCGCCGTATCCTATGCTTACTGTTGGTATGAAGAATATCATTGCTGGTATTAGAAGTTTGATTAGTTGTTCTACATCTATATTGGGTAGTTCTGGCCAGTATTCTCTTATTGTGTTTAACAATGAGTTTATATCGTTTTTAAGCTCTTGTTTTTCACTTTCTGATAGTTCTCCATCTAGCCAGTAGTTTTTAAATTTGTTTTTGAAATAGTCTCTGAAACTGTCTATGCTATTGTTTAGTTTTTCTGCTAGTTCTACTGGTATTTTTCCTTCTTTTACTTCGACTTTGCCATTTAATGTTGTTAGGAATCTTATAGGTACTTCGTCGTTGAGAACTATGGGTTTGTTAATGGTTTTTTTAGTACGTGAAAAGTTTGCGCCCATTGCTGGTAGTAGGCTTGTACTTAGTAAAATAGCTGCAAAGATTGCGGTTAGTAAAACTTTTTTCACATTTTTCACCTCCTTTATTTTTATTTGTTTTTTCATTATTAACCTAAATCATAATATAAATTATAATATTTAAATTTTATTATAAATTATGGTGAAAACATCCTTAAAATATTGTAATAAGCGTGATTTAACTCTATTTAAAAACAAAAAGTGCTTCTCAAAAAAAAATTTAACCCATTACACCCCACATATAATCATGCCATTTCTCTGTTATTTCAGAAACACCTAAATCAATAACCTTTTTTACACCATCAATTATCTCAAGTCTCTCCCCCTCTACATATCCGATTTTATATAATAATAAATCATGTTTTTTAACAATATTCTCAAATCTCTTAACATCTTTTTTCTCGATTTCTACTACCCATCTAGTATTGCTCTCAGAAAATAGTTTGAAATCAGATCTCAAACCAGGAGAAACCCTGGATAAATCTATTTTGGCACCAATATTGCCACCTATAAGCATTTCAGATATACAAACACCAATTCCACCCTCGCTTACATCATGACAGGATTTTAACAAACCTTTATCTGTTAATTCTAAGATACAATCTATACTTCTTTTTAGCAAATCTATTTCTACCCCAGGGACTATTGAAGAAGATCTCTTTATTAGTTTGTAATAC
>QMST01000051.1 GCA_003649745.1 Thermoplasmata archaeon
GCTTTTAATCGCTGAGTCTAGTTTATCCTTTGCATCTAAGGCTCTTTTTTGTGCAGCGCCAACGCATTGCAGCGATATTATATCCTCCACTTTTGCATTTTTTGCTAAACCGGTTTTTTCATTTACAAGGGAATTGCAGTCGTCTATCAAATTTTGTAAATATTTTTCTCTATCACCTGATTTTTTCTCGAAATAATTGCAGGCATAGTTGACAAACCTGGAGTTTATTAGCGACAAAAAGGATTTACTTGTGCTAGAATAAAAAAGATTCTTTTTATAAGATAAGGTTGCGGCGTCTAGTGCATCTTTACTTTCTTTTAACATTTCACTTATCTGCCTATTATAATAAAATGGGAACTGATCTGGTATCTCTGTTTTGTCATATTCTTTCGATGCATTTGTGTAGCTTTGATTCGCTTCTTCTAAGAGGTTTTGTGCCAGGGGTTTCATTGACGTGTTGTACTCCTCGGTGGTAATAGGATGTTCTGATGTTGTTATATTGAATACATGTCCAGTCATATACCGTAAGGCATCATTAATATCTGCAACCTCATCAACCTCGATACCATATTTTTCCATGGCATAGTCAGAGACATTTCTTTTGACAAGTCTCTGAGAGATCTCTACTATCTGAGTGTTCCCTATTTTTTTTACTGTTTTCACTGTCTCAATATCTGTATAGGTACCTTGCCCCTTTGGTATTAGAAACCTTGTTGCACCTACATCATATGTCGCCTCAAGTTTTGCTATTATACCACCCACAGGTCCAATACTTCCATCAGGGTTTATCATCCCTGTCATCATTGTTCTGTTGTCTATGTTCCATCCCTCTAATGCAGCGATTGTTGCCACTGTCATAACTGCTCCTGCAGAGGGGCCACCAATAACAGGTGAACCTGTTTTTATAACGAAGAAGAAATCATAATTTGATACATCTATCCCTGTTAAGGCACCTGCGACAGTTACAGCTAGTCTAGCAGAACCTTGCATGTCTATCTGTGTTAGTGGTGTAGTTTCAACAAAAACTCTTCCACTGCATGTGCTTCCATTATGAATTGTGATAGTAATAGTAGAAACAACTCCTTTGTATCCTGTGCTTGTTTGAGCTACGGCAGGGGCAAAGACAGATATACTTCTGTAAAATATATTGATGTTTCCCTCCTTTATTTTTATTGAAAGTGCATTAAAAGATGTGATAGATAGTGTTACTACAAGTAGTATAGCTACTAGCTTTGTTTTCTCCATAAAAAGTCACCCTATCTATATTGCTCTTCTTAAAATATATATCTTATACTAAAATGTTTCTATTCCACCATTTAAAATATTTAGAACTAATTATTATATACTATTTATGTTATTTCTTCTAAGATTTCAGTTTTAATGATTACGAAATACTTAATAAATACGACAGATATTTAATCTAAGAGAGAGTAGATCTAGAAGGCTTTGAAAAATGGAAGAGACTTTGGAGGAGCTGGTAAAACAAAGAGAGGAACTGCAGAAAAAAGCAAATGAGGCTAGAAATAAAAGAGATCAACTTCATCTTCAGTCGAAAAAACTGATTTTAGAAAGAGATTCTTTAAACGCAAAAATAAGGGAGTTGAGAGAGCAGGCAAAGGAGCATAGAAAGAGAAGAGACGAGATTAATGAACGTGTGAAAAATGCGAAAAAGGTGAGAAATCAACTAAATGAGGCTTATGAAAAGATAAGGATGAAAATCCGTGCTTTGGAGAAAAAACGCTCAGTGGCCTTAGGTGGACCTAGTATAAGGAAGCTAAAAAACGAGGTTAGACAGCTTGAGCATGAGCAAATGACTCGTCCAATGTCCCCGCAAAATGAGAAAGAGTTAATTGAAAAAATCGCTCAGCTTCATCTTAAAATAAAAGAAAAAGAGAAGGCATTGCTTCAGGATCCAAAAATTAAAAAAACATTAGAAGAAGAAAAACAAATTAAGGAAAAAGCTGAGAAACAACATAGGCAGGTGGAGGAGCTTGCTAAAAAAGCTCAGCAAGAACATGAAAAAATGATAAATTTGCTTAAGCAATGTGATCAAATAAGAGAAAAAATAAATGAATTACAGGAGAAGATTGTTATAGTAAAAATAGAGGCAGACAAGATTCACAATGAGTTTATCTCTTATGTAGATAAAATACATGAATTAGATAGGAAGATAGCAGAAGAAAAGAAGAAATCTAGCATCAAATTGGAAGATCTACCATTAAGTCAAAAACGAGCTAATGAAATATTTGAAAGATTTAAAAGAGGAGAGAAACTTAGCACAGAAGATCTTATGATACTACAAAAAGCTGGTTTAATTTAAAAAAATTTTAAGGATGTGATTTTTTGACGCAATGTGAGCTTTGTGGTAAAGAAAGCCCTGATTGCAGATTGGCAATAGTCGATGGCGTAAAAATGATGGTTTGTCCTAAATGTTTATCTTATGGGAAAGAAGTACCAAGAATTGTTCCACCATCTATTAAATCTGCTGCTAAAAAAAAGATATCTACTGAGGATATCTACAAAAAAATGGACAAAGAATTGGTCCCAGATTGGAATCAGAGAATTAAAGATGCTAGAATGAAAAAGAATCTTACTAGAGAGCAATTAGGAGCTCTAGTGGGTGAGAGAACTGTAACTATAGCTAAAATTGAAAATGGAGATCTCAGACCATCAGATGAAACCATTAAAAAATTAGAAAAGATTCTAGGGATAACACTTCTAGAAGAGATTAAGAATGTTATTGTTAGGAAAGGCGGAGGCTCTAAAAGTAGTGGCCTGACACTGGGTGATCTATTAGGCGAAAAGCTAGATAAATAAAAAGAATGATTTCTGTTTCAATGGACATCATTAAAAAGGCTGTTTCAGCCCTTAAAAACGGTGAGCTCATTGTTTATCCTACAGATACGTTATATGGTATAGGTGCTGATATATTCAATGAAGAGGCTGTGAAAAAAGTTTTTGAAGTTAAAAAAAGACCTTTTAGTGAGCCTTTATCAGTAGCAGTCTCTTCTTACAGAGATATAGAAAAGTTAGCATATGTTAACGATGAAATAATGAAAGTAGTAAAAAAATTTCTACCAGGTCCATTGACACTGGTTCTCAGAAAAAAGGAAACTGTGCCTGATATAGTTACAGCCGGCGAAGATAGTATAGCAATAAGGATTCCAAATAATGAAATTGCATTAAAAATAGTATCCAATTTTGGTTTTATAACCGCAACTAGTGCCAATATACATAATAAACCTGTTCCCTTTACTATTGATGAGATAAAAAGAGTATTTGAGGATAAAATAAAACTATATATTGACCATGGTAAATTATGTGGCAGACCCTCTACTATAATAGATCTAAGAGATAAAGAAGTGAAGATATTAAGAGAAGGGAGTATAAATTTACAAAAAATCAAAAAAGGTATTAGATGGCTATGAAAGAAGAAATCTATGAAAAATATAAAACCGCTGGGGAAATAGCAAGAAAAGCTAGAGAGTATGGTAAGAAGCTGATAAAAGAGGGAGTTCTTGTTTTAGATGTTGTAAATGAGGTAGAAGGAAAGATATTGGAAGAGGGCGCAGATCTCGCTTTTCCTGTGAATATATCTATAAATGAGGTTGCAGCGCATTTTACTCCAAAACATAATGATAAACTTGTTTTTAAAAGAGGTGATCTAGTAAAATTAGATGTTGGCGCTCATGTCGATGGTTTTATTGCAGATACTGCTGTAACTGTAGAAATTGCTAGTAGCAGATATGAAAAGCTTATAGAATCAACAAAGGAGGCATTAAAAAATGCTATAAATGGTATAAAACCAGGTGTAGAGGTTTCACAAATTGGCGAGATTATAGGAAGCACAATAGAGAAATATGGATTCGCATCTATAGAGAATCTTACCGGTCATTCTTTAGAACAATTCTGTCTCCACGCTGGAATATCTATACCAAATTTTTATGATGATGCACTAAAAGGTATAAAATTGGAGAGAGACATGGCTGTTGCTATAGAGCCATTTGCTACAGATGGAGTTGGCTATGTTATAGCTGGTAAAAAGGGAAATATATACAGATGTTTAAACCCAAGGAGATTCTTTTTACGAGATCCTATTGCAAAAAGAGAAATTAATTTTCTAAAAAATGAATTCAAAAGTCTACCATTTGCAGAGAGATGGTATCATAAAATGCTTTCAAAAAGAAGTGGTCTAGATTCAGATTATATGTTAGAAAGACTAGCCAGGCAAGGTTATATAAAACAATATAATCAATTAATTGAGAAAAAATCAGGCAAAGTAGCACAAACAGAGCATACAATAATCATACATGATAATGGAGCAGAAATTACTACGTAGCCTTAAAAGGTGCGGAATATTATGAAAATAGGCTGCTGCGGCTTCGCAAGGGGTAAAGAGCAATATTTCAAAACATTTGAAATAGTCGAAGTTCAGCAAACATTTTACAAAATACCATCTCTAGAAACTTTGAAGAAATGGCGAGATGCTGCCCCAAAAGATTTCGAGTTTACATTAAAGGCATGGCAGGTTATAACCCATCCGCCAAATAGCCCAACATACAAAAGACTAGGATACAAACCTGAAAACTGTGGATTTTTCAAGAATGATGATATAGTATTTGATGCATGGGAGAAAACAATAGAAGCAAGCAGGGCACTAAATGCAAATAAAATAATTTTTCAATGCCCAGCTAGCTTCAAACCAACCAAGGAAAACATAGAAAATATGAGAGATTTCTTTAGTAAAATAGATAGAAAAGAGATTTTTTGTATATGGGAACCCAGAGGCAAGTGGGATGAAGATACTATAAAAAAACTTTGTGAAGAACTTGATCTTATACACTGTGTTGACCCTTTTAAAAACAATCAAGTATATGGTGAATTTCAATACTTTAGATTGCATGGAATCAGAGGATACAATTATAAATACTCAGAAGAGGAGCTAAGAAAACTTGCAAGTATCTGTAAAAAAGGATGTTATGTTTTATTTAACAATGTTTACATGTATGAAAATGCAATTGAGTTTAAAAACATCATAAGAGAGGAAATAAAATGAAAAAAAGATCTAATTCTATAACCAGGTTTGAAGAGCTAAACTGGATGGAAATAGATAGCCTAGATAGAGATAAAACAATATTTTTTCAGCCTATAAGTCCAATGGAAGAACACGGTCCCCATCTGCCTGTGGGAACCGA
>QMST01000052.1 GCA_003649745.1 Thermoplasmata archaeon
CGCGACCTCTTGATTTCTCAGCATATGCGAACCCTTTCAGCTGAGCTTATGAGTCAAGCGCTCTAACCAGCCTGAGCCACCCCGACAGCTGGCTGAGAAGTTTATAATTGGTAGAATATTTAATAAAGTTTCTATAACAGAACAAGAGGTTTTACCATAAAAATAAAAAACATTTATAACCCTACCAGAATTCTCTTCATAGACTTTATACTAGGGGGTATTGAATATGTCCAAGAAAACAAGGGAGAAATATCTTAGACAACCTATAGTTAGCGTTCTTGGTCATGTAGACCATGGCAAAACAACATTATTGGATTTTATAAGAGGATCAACAGTTGCAGCAAGAGAAGCAGGTGCTATAACACAGCATATTGGCGCTACTGAGGTTCCCATAGATGCAATCCATAATATTTGTGGAGACTTGCTTAAAGGTAAAAAATTCACGTTGCCTGGCTTGCTTTTTATAGACACACCTGGGCATCATGCTTTTACTACTCTTCGTGCAAGAGGTGGAGCCCTGGCAGATTTGGCTGTTCTCATTGTGGATATAAATGAGGGGTTTAAACCACAAACATACGAGTCACTAAATATCCTGAAAAGAAATAAAACACCCTTTGTTGTAGCTGTGAACAAAATTGATACTATAACCGGATGGGAAACATTTGATGATATTTTGTTTGAGAAAAGATTAGAAAAACAGAGAACTCTAGCTAAGGATATTTTTGAGGAGAAAATCTATGAAATCATTGGAGTACTCTATGAGAATAAGTTTAAATCTGATATTTACAGCCGGATAAAAGATTTTAGTAGAAATGTTGCAATAGTCCCCATCTCAGCAAAAACTGGCGAGGGCATACCAGAGCTGCTTATGATACTAATAGGACTGGCGCAAAGATTTCTAGAAAAAAGATTATTGGTGGAAAAAGGACCAGGCCGAGGTAGCGTGTTAGAGGTTAAAGAAGAAATTGGAATAGGTACAACAATAGATGCCATAATCTACGATGGCATAGTAAAAAGCACAGACAACATCGTGGTAGGCACCTCAGATGAGCCTATATTAACAAAGATTAAAGCCTTGTTGAGACCAAAACCATTAGACGAGATTAGAGACCCCAGGGAAAAGTTTGATAGAGTTGAAGAAGTTCATGCCGCCTGTGGAGTTAAAATTTCTGCAACAAATCTAGAAAAAGTAATACCAGGTGCACCCTTGGTAGTTGCAATAGAGGAAAACTTAGCAAAGCTTATGGAGGAAGTAAAGAGGCAGAGTAAAATCGATATAGAATTAGATGAAGAAGGCATAATCATAAAAGCAGATACAATAGGATCTCTAGAGGCGATAATATTTGAAGTAAGACAGAGAAATATCCCAATAAGAAAAGCCGAAGTAGGGCATGTATCAAAGAGAGATATAATTGATGCAAATGCCTCATCAAATCCTCTCTACAAGGTTATACTAGCTTTCAACGTGAAAATCCTGGCAGAGGCAAAAGAAGAACTTCTAACCTCTGATGTCGCTATATTTGAGGAAGACGTAATATACACGATGATGGAGAAATATGATGAGTGGATTGTTAGAAAAAAAGAAGAAATAGAAAAAGAAAAGAGAAAAGAATACACCTATCCTGGTATGATAAAATTTTTACCAGAATATGTTTTCAGAGCAAGCAACCCTGCTATAATAGGAGTAAGAGTACTTGGAGGTAGAATAAAACCAGGGATAAGATTAATGAGACAAGATGGAAAAGTAATTGGTGAAATAAAAAGCATACAATCTGAGAAAAAATCTTTAGACGAAGCAATACAGGGCCAAGAAGTTGCTATCTCAATCGATGGACCAACTGTTGGAAGACAGATCAAACCAGGTGATATACTATACACAGATATACCAGAGAATGATGCAAAAAAACTCATCGAACTTGATTTATTAAATGCTGATGAAAGAGATGTTTTAAACAAGATCATAGAGATAAAAAGAACGATAGATAGATTCTGGGGGATGTGATTTTACAAAAAATATAATAATAGATTACAAATACGGGTAAATGAAAATATGCGGGGAAAAACTGTTATAAGAGAGATAAAAGAAGCTGAGAAGAAAGCAGAGGAGAGAATAAACAAGGCAAAAGTTGAAGCTGAGAAGATAATAAAAATGGCTGAGGATGAAAGTAATAAAGAAAAAGAAAGAATAATAAAAGATGTAAACAAAAAGGCACAGATACAGATAAAAAAGGCAGAGAAAGATGCAGAGAAGGCTGCATCTGAAATACTAAAAAATGCAGATGAGGAAATTAAAAAGATAGAAGATAAAGTGAGAAAGAAGATAGATAAGGCTGTTGAGATTATCATTGAGAGAATAATAGAGGGATAAAATGCTTTTTCCAGAGAGGATGGTAAAAACCTCGATAGTTGTTCATCAGTCCTATCTAGAGAAACTGATAAACACTCTGCATGAAAAAGGCATAATGCAAATAATAGATATTTCTAGAGAAAACCCGGATGTTTTGAAAGAGATAGAAAAAAGCGAGATGCATCCTGATGCAGCCATATGTGCAAACTATGAGATAAGATTACTTAGACTAATTGAGATACTTAAAAAATTTAGACCCAAAAAAGGTTTTTTAGAGGGTTTAATTAACCCAGTGGTGCCTGAGAAAAAACCTATAAGTTACAAAACTTTGAATGAACTTTTTGATCAAACAGAGGAATTATTAGGTAAAGTTGAAAACGAGATAATCGAAAGTGAAAAACAAATAACATCTATAGAAGAAGAGATTAAGGATATTGAGGTTAAATTATCAAATGTTAATTATCTTCTAGATCTGGATATTGATCTTTCTTATATTGGGACCTCAAAATATTTGGTGATAAAAGCTGGTATAACAAATAATATAGAGATGTTAAAGGAGAAACTAGAAGACACTGCTGAGATATGGAGTAAAAAATTTGTTGAAAACAAAAAACAGTATTACTGGGCAGTTGTAATAGCAGCTCACATATCAGATATCGAAAAAGTTGAAAAAACATGTAAGGAGCTGGTTAGAGAATTTGATTTAAGAAACTTAAAAGGCACACCTAGAGAGTTTTCTGATAATCTTAAGAACAAGAAAAAAGAATTAGAAGATAAAAAAAGAGAGTTGATTCTGAAGCTTAGAAAATTTTCAGAGAAAAACTTTTGGGAGCTTTTGGCATTCAAAGAGGCTGTCCAGATAGAGAAAATAAGGAGAGAAATTCCCAGCAGTTTTGCAAAAACATCTTATACATATGTTATCCAAGGTTGGATGATGGAGAAAGAAAAAGAAAACCTGGAGGATCTTGTTAAAAATGCAACAGATGATCACGCGGTTTGTGAGTTTGAAAAAGCCTTGTCAAACCCAGAGGAACCACCGGTTCACATAGAACTTTCGAAATGGACAAAACCATTCAAACCTTTGCTAGCATTATTTGGTCTGCCAAAATATAATGAAATCAACCCAACTGCGTTTATGGGGTTTTCATTTGCACTAATGTTTGGTTTCATGCTAGGAGACGCAGGGTATGGTTTGATTATACTTTTCCTTTCCTTGTTTGCCTATTTCAAGCTGGGGAAACATAGTCCAATGATAAAAAATTGGTCATATATTGGTACACTATTAGGTCTGTTTACCACTATCTTTGGTTTTTTATTTAATAGCTTTTTTGGTGACCTGGTGCCAAGGTTTTTTGGAAGTGAGCTGTATAGTATAACAATAGCCAGCATTCATCTTCCAATAGATGGATTACGAAATCCTTTGGTTATCTTACAGATAGCTTTAATATTGGGTCTAATCCATCTTAATCTAGGATTGGTGCTAGGCTTTTATCAAAATTATAAGAGAAGAAATTTTAAGGGCATGCTATGTGATCAAGTTTCATATTTCCTGCTACAGCCTTTCGGTGGCGCTCTTATTGGAAAATACTTGTTAAAACTATGGGACTTACCAAGTTCTTTTCAACTTGTTTGCATGGTTGGAGTATTAATAGGTCTTATTCTTTTAGCGTTAAAAGCCAAGGGAATGGCATTTATGAAGTTAATGGGTTTTGTAGGAGATTGGCTTTCATATGCAAGGTTGTTGGCTCTTGGTCTAGCAACAACTGGTATGGCCATGGCTTTCAATATTGTAGGTCAGCTTTTAGGAGATATGATCCATGTAGTCGTCACTATATTGATATTAATAGTTGCACACATAGTAACCTTAGGTTTACAAAGCCTAGGTTCTGCAGTTCATAGTTTAAGGTTACAATATGTGGAGTTTTTTAATAGATTTTATGAAGGTGGTGGAAAACCATTTAGACCCTTTAGAGTAAAAAGAAAATATACCATAAAGAATGAAAATATGGAGGTGTAAAAAAATTGGATAGAAAAAAATTGGCAATATTGGTGCTGGTAGGAACAACAATGTTACTAGCTACTGGCTTTGCAACAGCGCAAGAAACTACAGCGCAAGAAAAACAAACACAATCTATGGTTGTACTAGCCTGTACAATAGCCATGGCAATTGCAGGTATTGCATCTGCAACTGGTCTAGGAGTCGCGGGGGTCAGTGCTGCAGCAGTTACAGCTGAAAAACCTGAGCTTTTCGCAAAATCACTCATACTTCAGATGCTGCCTATGACACAGACAATTTATGCTTTGATAACATCTATACTGCTACTCATGGGTGCAGGTTTACTAGGTGGAAAAGCAGCTATGGACTTAAGCGACCCAGCAATGGGCACGGCAGCAGTGTTTACTGGTTTACTAGTAGGACTAACAGGTCTATCTGCAATAAACCAAGGGATTATATCAAGCGCTGGTATCTCAGCCACTGGAAGATCCCCTAACATTACAGGAAGAGCAATAATATTTGCAGTAATGCCTGAAACAATAGCTATATTTGGTTTCCTAGTAGCACTGCTCATAATGGTACTAGGTCTCAAAAAACTAGATTAAACAAAAAAAAAACTTGCCTCAAAAATTGTAAAAACAAGGGGTAACATGAGCAAAGAAAAAATAATAGAGAAAATAGAAAAGGATTGCAAAAAAGAAATAGACAGCATACTAAAAG
>QMST01000053.1 GCA_003649745.1 Thermoplasmata archaeon
CAGCTTTTTCAATATTATATTGTGCTATCTCTATGAAATCTTTTCTTTTATCATATGAAACAACTTTGCCATTTGGTGCTACAGTTTTTGCTAGAGCAATTGTTAGTGCACCAGAGCCACTGCCTATCTCAACAACTTTATCACCTGGTTTTATTGAGCAGTTCATTATTATTTGTGCAGAATCTTTTGGCAGAATTATTTGAGCCTTTCTTTTTAAGCAATCAATATAATCCTTAGAGGAGGCAGGTAAAATAACACATTTTTTATTTCCAATTTCTAAAACATCTCCATATCTCTCTCCTATAAATTCTTCTGAGTTAATTATACCTAAACCTTTTACCTTCTTCGCACCTTTTGTTATATTTATAACAAATTTCTTTCCCTTATCATCTATGATTGTTACATTGTCGCCTAATTTAACTTTCATTTCATTTTCCCTCTTCACATAAATAGTCTAGGTTCAGTATGTGTTAATTCTTGCAAGTCCAAATATTCTTTCCATTCTTCTTTACATTCACAATAAACATCTTTCAACTCTTCAATGTTTTGATGAAGTGAGAAACTCCTAATTTTGTCAAGAACAAGATGGTCGCATTTTCCACAGTTATGCGCTCCTCTTTCCCTGCCGCCAGCTACTATATCGCATTTAACTCTAATGTTGTTTTTCTTGTTTTTTCCCAGGGTTTTTAATATTTCAGTTATACTCCAAAGCCATGGAGGTCTATACTCTTTATTTTTCCACAAATATTCTACCAGAGTATTCTTCTGGATACAAACAGGGTTCAAAGAAATCGTTCCAGGAAAATCCATTATCTTCTTAGCAGAGTCTATGCAATCATTTATTGCTTCTCTCTCTGTTAAAAAAGGAGGCTTTACTAGAAGATACGTCTTTAACTTTAGATCATTTTCGATTATAATTTTTGCTGCTTTCCTGTAATCTTCAAATTTAAAGCCCTTGTTTATGGAGTATTCAAGAATTTTATCATTTGCACTTTCAAGACCTATGCTTATTTCTAGATCAGATTTATCAACTAATTTCCTTATTTCTTTTAACCTCTCTTCAGTAACATACTCGGGCCTTGTTTCTATGGAAATCTTCCTGGTTTTATTAGCTAAATTTAATAGTATTTTTTCTAAGGTAATCTTTGGCACTTCATTCTCATCGAGAAAGCTTCCTGAGGTAAAAATTTTAACGATTTGCTCACCATTGTAATTTTTCATAGCCAGATTAAACTGGGATAGAATATCATTAGCTGACAGTTTTCTCCAAGTGCTATCATTGAAATATCCGCACATGCTGCAACCAGATTTAATGGCCCAGGAACACCCTCGAGTTCTTAGTATAATTACAAAAGCATCTACAACTCCAATACCTTCTAGATAGTCTTTTTCAGACCAAGTTTTAACATGGTTTCCTTTATCTCTTGGTTTGAAATTTTTTTTAAGTTCTCTGCAAAATTGTTCTAGCTCTTTCATGTGTTTAAAATAAATAGTGATTTATCCTTTATTTTTTCTTTTTGTTTTTGAAAAGTAGGATTACTGCTAAAAATGCAACAAGTAATGTTATTAGCTCAAAACCAGGAGTCTGCGTAGTAGGTTTATAGTATGGTAGATAATAGTTTAGAGTGTTTTTAGGTTGTTTACTTTTGTATGGATCTTTTGGTATCAGTCTATCTTTAGTCCCAATATTTGGGTCATCTGCTGTTTTAAAATGGTAGGTAGTGGTGTCTTTTATTGTATTGTTGAATTTTTGATCTAGGTTAGTAAAATAATGTATAACCTCAACATATGCTTTGAGTGTTATATTTTCGTTTCTCGGCCAGCCTTTGTATTCTGGTGAGCTTCTATATGTTGATTTATCATTTTTATTTACTCTGCTCACGTTTATCTCTGGTCCATTGTTCACCCTGTAATATACTCTAAAGTTTTCTCTACTCACGTCTTTGTCAACTCTGAACTCAATTGGGGTATAAGAGTACACTGTGGTACCGTTTTCAGGTAAAGTTAGAACAATAGCATAGTTGTCATATTTGAATGTACCATTTTTTATTGAAACATGATTATTTACATCTTTTGCGACCAGACTATATTTAAACCCACCGAGTTTGTTTGAAGGGTTTAGAAATGTATAAGTGACGATGCCATTGCTTTTGTTAACTGAGATATTAGGGTAGATTTTGCTTCCATTTTGGAGGTCAGTGATTGAGAGGTTTATATCTTTTACACCAACATTGTCTACTACCTTTGCAACTATTTTTACAGTTCCACCAGGTTCCTGTATTTGTGGCAGTGCAACTATTTCTATATGTGGTGGAGCTGCATCATAGAATGGTGGGTTACAAAGGATAGTTAGAAGGAGGAGCCATGTGAAGAAGTAGACAGCTATTGATCCAGCCCAGCCTTTATTTCCAAAATCAGTTAGGTCTATTTTTAGCTTAACGAATATGTATTTAAGCCAGGAAATTGAGAAAAGCGCAAATAGTAAAACCAGAGGCCATTTTAGATTTTCACTAAGATTTGCCCATAGGAAGTATGATATCAAGGCGATTAATAGGCCAAATAAAAATGATATAAACGTGGTTTTGGTATTTCTTTTTTCTTTTTGAATAAATTTTTCTTCATCAAATTTTGGTAATTTGAATTCAATTTCTTCTTCTTTTTCTCTTATTTTTTTCTTTTTTGCCATATGTCCTGCCCCAGTAAACCAGATATTGGTTTAAATGTTTTTTTATAGGAATTTTATCCCTTCTGGCAACTCACTTAGATATTCTTTGAACCTATCAGGCCATTTTTTTGGATCAAGGCCTTTTTGAGCTAAAAATGCAATACTCCATCTTTCTAGACCTATGCCTGTGCAGCCGCTCCATAGCTCCTCTTTTTGTGTTTTTATGTTAAATGCCTTTGTATACTTATCACCGAGGATACTCAGGTTTTGAAACTCAAGCCATTTTGAGTTTTCTCTATTGCCACGATATGGCATATATGCTTCGAAATCTATTGTACCCATCTCGTTTTCCTCTATTCCAATTTTTCCAGCCTGCTGTAGGTACCATGGTGTGACCCATGCCATTCGCCATTCCAAGTCGAATATGTTGTTGAAAACATATTTGTATCTATCCAGTAGTTTCTCTCTTAGTTCTAAAAGTTGTTTTTTAGTGCCTATATAGACAGGTTCTATCCTATGAAACTCATCAACTCTTTCTATACCATGTCGCCCACCGGATTCATATCTACCTGAGATAGCTGTTTTATCATAAATCAGAATGGGTAGTGATTCTTCTGCTATTGTTTTGCCTTTGAAAAACCAGTATATTACAGGGCATTGGGCATAGCAGATACCAGCATTTGGAATGCTCAGGTTTTTTTTCAGCTCATCATATGGTACTTCTCTGGTGATTTTCACCAGGTCTATAAACCTACTCCATTTTTCAATATCTCTACTAGCTGGTTCTGCAACATAATATATTTCACCAGGCATGCCTTCTAGATGTCCTGTTTTTAACCATATCTCAAATGGGACAATGTGTGATTCTATGATTTCTTTGAAACCCAGGGGTTTTAACACTTCTTCAACAGCTATTTTTTCCATGGTTCTGAATATAGTTGTTAGCTGGGGGCCATAAAACCATTTTCCCTTGGTAGGGCCTTGTTTAACCCAGCCGAGTTTGATCATTTCCTCAGTTGGGTCCTTGTTCCACACGTGTTCTTTTTTATCAGATTGCCATATGAGATGCCAAAATTCTTTTTTTCCCTCGTAATATTGGTTTAAAATTTTTTCTTTCACAAGTTTTATCATTCTATCAACATAGTTTCTCCTGAGAAACTCTTCTGAGGTATCCTCTAGTTTCAATATTGCTTTTAACCCTTGGATTTTTAGTTTAGCAAATGGTATGTTTATCTTTTTAAGTGGTTCTCTTTCAAGTTCAAACTCTATCTCATATTCTCTTACAACTGTGGATCTAACGCCAATCTTGTATTTCCTGCCAATTTCTTCGCTCAACCTGTTTTTTATCTGGAGAAGGGCATCATGTGCTCTAAAAAATTTTTCAGAGACAATGTGAACCGAAAGTAGATTTTTATTAAGATGCCATTCTTTAATCTTTGCACTTTTTCCCTCGCCATGGTTTAAAAAAGTTTTATTTGCATTTTGGAAAAACTCATCTATTGTTTTGATCGCAAATGTTGCATCATTGCTTAGCTTCAAATCAGCTTTTAGATCAAATTTCATACCAGTTCGCCCTTTTTTAACCTTTAAGGAAAACTTATTTCAATTATTTATTGCTTTGTGTAATTTTCTCTGCAACACTTATGCATGCTAGGTAGTCATCTAGGGTGTGGAGAATTGAACCAACAGAACTACTATTAGTTTTTGCAATAATCCTGTTTTTATCCACCGTGGAATCTATAAAATCATGGTCGTCTATTTTTACTGATGAGTAAATGGTTTTTGCAATTGCCTCGCTTTCAAACTCTAGGGTGAGTTTGCAGTTGATCTTCATAGTAATTGCTCCTTTACTATTTCATTAACTTTTTGTAAAAACCTGTTTTTTTCTTTTTTGGGTATGGTTGCACCAGCGGCGATATTATGACCACCGCCTATTCCATTGGATATTTTTGCTCCTTCTCTCATAGCCAAACCGAGATCAATTCCTTTCTCAATCAATAAATGATTTCCTCTTGCAGAAATATGTAGTTCATCATTCATTTCAGTTAATGATAGAATAGGTTTATCGCTTCTTATGCAGTAGTTTATTGCAATGCCTCCGATGATTCCACCAAGTGAGGGGTCCTCTGCGAAGAAATATTGTATTGCATCTAATTCAAAAATATTTTCGGGTTTTTCTAATTCTAACAGACCATTTAGTATTTTTTGTTTAAACTTTTTTCTTATATTTTCTGCTTTTCTAACTAGATGTTTATTTCCTAGGGCGATAAGTAAACCCAGGGCTTTTTCACCGCTTTTTCCA
>QMST01000054.1 GCA_003649745.1 Thermoplasmata archaeon
AGTACTTCAAAAACACCCTCTCCAAACTCCATTATAGTAATATCAAACGTGCCTCCGCCAAGATCATAAACCGCTATCTTGTGATCACCCTTCTTATCCAAACCATATGCAAGTGCTGCGGCAGTGGGCTCATTAAGTATTCTTCTAACGTTAAACCCTGCTATTTTACCAGCATCTTTTGTTGCTTGTCGTTGGTCATCGTTAAAGTATGCTGGGACTGTGATAACTGCTTCATCTACCTTTTCGCCTAGATATTCCTCTGCATCTTTTTTGATTTTTTGAAGTATAAACGCAGATATTTGCTCAGGGGTGTACTCTTTTCCCCGGATTTTTACTCTTTCACCTGTACCCATTTTTCTTTTAATCCTCATCACTGTTCCTTCTGGGTTTAAAACCGCTTGTCTTTTTGCAGCCTCACCTACCAGTAATTCACCTTCTTTGGTAAATGCCACTACAGATGGAAAATAGGGTTTTCCTTCTGCACTTTTTATTATAGTAGGTTTTCCACCCTCGATTATAGCTACCTCTGAATTTGTTGTGCCTAGATCAATACCTAATATTTTTCCCATTGTCTCTCACCTCATTATTTTTTTGTATTCTTCGCTACAACTACAATTGAAGGTCTTAGGATTCTATCCTCTATAAGATAGCCTTTTTTGATCTCATCTATTATTATTCCATCTTCTATATCATTTTTTTCTATAACTGAGATTGCATGGTGAAGGTTATGATCAAATTTTTTACCTATGGTCTCTATGGATTTGATTTTTTCTTTTTCCATTAGTTTTTCTATGTTTTTTATCATAACACCAATAGCTTTTTTAGGGGACTTGTCTTTGTAAGCTAGGTTGAGATTCTCATAGAGGTCTAATATTTGGAGGAGCAGGTTTTCTTTTGCTTTCTCTATTTTTTCCCTTGTTTCTTTTTCTATTCTTTTTTGGTAGTTTTGATAGTCTGCATATGAGCGTAATAATTTTTCTCTGGTTTTCTTTAGCTCTTCTTTTAATTTTTTTAACTCTGTTTCTTTTTCTTTCAGTTTTTCTTGTAACTCTTTTTGCTTGATAGTTTTAACTTTAGCCATATTTAGCAACCTTAAAAAATAAAAATTAAAAAATAGAAAAATTTGTTTGTTTTTAGTATTCCATCTCGCCTGGTCCACCTTGTGGTCCTAGTCCTCCGGGTTTCTCTGATTTCTCCATGCCCTTGCTTGCTACTACATCATCTATTCTCAGTATCATTATTGCTGCCTCTGATGCGGATTGAACTTCTTGTGTGCTAACTCTCAGTGGTTCTATCACGTTGTTCTTTATCATGTCATCGATGTCGCCTTTTGTTACGTTGACGCCAAAGAATTTTTTGCCTTGCTTGTGTGCTTTTCTGATTTTTATCATTATGTCTATTGGGTCTAATCCTGCGTTTTCTGCAAGTGTTCTTGGTATGGCTTCTAGTGCGCTTGCGAATGCTTCTATTGCCATTTGTTCCCTGCCGCCTACACTTGGTGCGTAGTCTCTGAGAGCCATTGCTATTGCTGTGGCTGCTGCTCCACCTCCTGCTGTTACTTTTCCATCTTCGATTGCTCCTTTTACTACTGATAGAGCATCATGTAATGCTCTTTCTAGCTCATCTACTATGTGTTCTGTTCCACCGCGTATTAGTATAGAGACTGCTTTTGGATTCTTACAGTTTGTTACAAAGGTCATCTTGTCTTCTCCGAATTTCTTCTCTTCTACTAGTCCTGCATAGCCTAGATCCTTTGAGGTTAGGTCGTCTATGTTTGCTACTATTCTTGCTCCTGTTGCCTTTGCTAGTTTCTCCATGTCGCTCTTCTTTGCTCTTCTCACGGCATAGATTCCTGCCTTTGCTAGGAAATGCTGTGCGATATCATCAATTCCTTTCTGGCAGATTACAACATTGGCTCCACTGGATTTTATCCTGTCAACCATTTTCCTTAGCATTTGTTCTTCCTCGTCTAGAAATGCTTGTAGTTGCTTTGGATCTGTGATCTGGATTCTAGCATCTACTTCTGTTTTCTTTACCTCAAGTGCTACATTTAGCAGGGCTATCTTTGCATTTTTTACTACTCTTGGCATTCCCTCATGTACTCTCTCTTTGTCTAGTATAATGCCTTCGATCACTTGTGTATCGTAAATGCTGCCACCTTGTTTTTTCTGTATCTGTATGTTATCTAGATCTACGTATTTCTTTCCATCTACCTTTTCTACTACGCTCCTTGCTGCTTTTACTACGATGTCTGCGAGTAGCTCTTTGGCAGCGCTTGCTCCCTTGCTAGCCATGGATGTAATTGCTATGTTTTTCAATGTTTTTTCATCGTCTTTTATCTCCACTGCTATCTTTTTTAGAATATCTACTGCTTTATCTGCTGCTAGCTTGTATCCACTGCATATCACGGTTGGATGAATGTTCTGATCTAACAGCTCTGCTGCCTCTTTTAGTAGCTCTCCTGTTAATACTACTGCTGTTGTTGTCCCATCTCCGCATTCTTCATCCTGTGTTTTTGCAACTTCTACCATCATTTTTGCTGCTGGGTGTTCAACATCGATTTCTTTTAATATTGTTGCTCCATCGTTTGTTACTACCACATCTCCCATGCTGTCTACTAACATTTTGTCCATTCCCTTAGGTCCAAGTGTTGTTTTTACAGCATCTGCTATTGCTCTAGCTGCCATTATGTTGTTGACCTGTGCGCCTCTTCCTTTTTCTCTTTTTGTTCCCTCTTTTAATATTATTATTGGTTGCTGTCCTGCATACATATTTTTCTTAACACCTCCCTTCAGAATTTTTAGTCTGAAATTCGAAACTGGTATATTATCACTTCTATATAAATATTGCGGTGGAGTGCTTGGAGGTTTTTTAGACCCTTCTAATAAAAAATAGGTTTCCATTTTTGACCAAATCATTTATAAAGCCCAAATAGATGTAAAAAAATAAAAGTTGACTTAGGAAGAAGCATTTCCTCTTTGGAGATGTGTTTCTTCTTTTTAGTCGTAATAACTGAGAGGTGAAAAATAGAAGATGGTAGATATTAAAGATGGAGACATAGTAGAAATATTTTTCGAGGGAAAGTTGGAAGATGGCACTGTTTTTGATAAAACAGATGAAAAAGAACCTTTAAAAATCAAAATCGGAGAAGGAAAAATACTACCAGCTGTGGAAAACACAATTAAGGAGATGAAGGTTGGCGAGTCAAAAGAGGTTGTAGTGGAGCCAGAGGATGCATTTGGCCCCTATATAGATGAATTGGTAGCAGATATACCAAGGAGTGCAATCAATCCTGATTTGAAGTTAGAGCTTGGCATGGTTTTGATTATAAAATTACCAACTGGGAAAAGATACCCAGCGAGAGTGATAGATATAAGGGATGATAGTGTTAAAATTGATTTAAATCATCCTTTAGCTGGAAAAAGATTGATTTTTTTGATTACATTGGTGAAGGTGGAAAAGGAAGAACAGAGTTAAAAAGTGTAAAAAAAATTGTAAAATCTATTTAAAAAATAAATTTTACGGTTTGATGTTTTATTTTAATTATTAAACTATAAATATCCATCTCTAGTTTACGAGTTATGAGCCTAATTTGGACGGAGGTTAGTTTATGAGAGAGAAAATTAAGGTTATAATCATGGGTGCCGCTGGTAGGGATTTCCATAATTTTAATGTTTTTTTTAGGGATAATGATAGGTTTGATGTAGTTTGTTTTACTGCTACACAGATACCCTCTATAGAGAACAGAAGATATCCTCCAGAGCTTTCTGGTAAGCTATATCCAAATGGTATACCGATATATCCGGAGGAGGAGATTTATGATTTAATTAGAAAATATGATGTAGATAAAGTCGTTCTTGCTTATAGTGATCTATCTTATGATTATGTGATGAGACGATCTGCTATTGTTAATGCTGCTGGCGCTGATTTTTGGTTGATGGGGCCTAATGCAACAATGCTAGAATCTAAAAAACCTGTTATTGCAGTTTGTGCTGTTCGTACTGGTTGTGGCAAGTCTCAAATTTCAAGAGCAATATTTAGGATACTCAGAAACAAGGGGATAAAAGTAGTTTCTGTTAGACATCCAATGCCATATGATAGGGATTTGAATAAGCAAATCTGTCAAAGGTTTGAGTCCTATGATGATCTTGATAGGTATGAGTGTACTATTGAGGAGAGAGAGGAGTATGAACCATATATAGATATGGGTGGCGTGGTGTATGCTGGTGTTGATTATGAGGAGATCCTTAGAAATGCAGAGAAGGATGCAGATATAATTATATGGGATGGTGGCAACAATGATTTTCCATTTTATAAACCTGATTTGTGGATTACTGTAGCAGATCCACATAGAGCAGGGCATGAGATAAAATATTACCCTGGTGAGGTTAATTTTAGATCTGCTGATATAATAATTATAAACAAGGTTAACACTGCTGATAGAGGGAACATAGAAATTGTTAGAGATAATGCACTCAGATTGAATCCTGATGCAAAAATTATAGAGGGTATATCTACTATATCAGTTGATAAGCCAGAGTTGATCAAAAACAGAAGGGTTCTTGTTGTTGAAGATGGACCAACTGTTACTCATGGTAGCATGAGCTATGGGGCTGGAACAGTGGCTGCTAGAGATTATGGTGCTGAGGAGATTATAGACCCAAGAAAATATGCTGTTGGTTCTATAGTTGAGACGTTTAACAAGTATAAGCATCTCAAGAATGTTCTGCCTGCTATGGGTTATGGAAAAGAGCAGATAGAGGAGCTTCAGGAGACTATTAACAATGCTGATTGTGATGTTGTTGTGAGTGGTACTCCCATTGATTTGAGCAGGGTTATAAAGGTAAATAAACCGGTTGTGAGGGTTAGATATGGTGTTGGTGAAAGTACGTTCAAAGAGCTTGAAAAGATTGTAGAAGAGTTTTTGAAGAAAGTGGAGATCAGCTGATTTTGAAAGAATA
>QMST01000055.1 GCA_003649745.1 Thermoplasmata archaeon
AATGTTTATCTGCTTCACCTCATAGCCACCATCTTTGAGAATTTTAGCAACCTTGTTTCCCAATATTTTTTTTGTAATCTTATCTTCAACAATCAAGGCATTTCCATGCACCACCCTATCACAGAGTTCTGCTATCTGTTCACTGGCATTGTGACCCACTAGCACATCTCTAGGAAATATCATTTCTTTTATTTTCTTCAGCTTTGTCATAGTTTATAATTTAAGTAAAACGAGGATTTAATATATTATTTTTGCTTTCATTTTTAAAGGGAAAAGCAATTGAAGAAAACATTTATTGAAAAAAACAAATATAAAATCATTTTGCTTGTTATTTTATCTATTATAGCAATTATAGCCTCAGGGTTAATTTTTGCACCACACCTATTTTACGATCAGTGGATATGGAAAAATTATATAGGACCTACTATTGCAGATGCGGTTGGTCACAATGTTGAGCATAATGGTATAGTAGCAAATGAGAATTATACCTTATTATCTGAGATAACCTATGGGATAATACTAGTTATTGCTCTTTATCTGATATACAAGCTTTTAAAAAGGTTAAATATAAACATTGACAGCCGTTTTTGTATAGCTCTGCTGCCATATATACTGTTTGGATCAGTTAGCCGTGTGTTAGAGGATGCAAGTTTTTTTAAACTACCTATAACATACCTGTTTATCTCCCCTATTATTTATTTTCTAATTGGTTTTTACACTATTTTTATTCTTGTCCTGGGAAAGTATATGGAAAAAAAATATTCTGAGGAGAAATCTTTTTTAAAATCTCTTTCTCCTTTTATCCTGATCTTAGTAGCAATAAATATGACATATGTGGTTTTGTGGGTGAACAAATTAAGTTTTTTCTCCTATGATTTACACCCTGTTGTTTTATGTTTTTCCTCTGTAATTGCTTTATTGGTGATTTATCTCAAGTTTGTCATGGAGAGGAGGGTAGATTCAAACTATGTTTTATTTTCTGGTGGTCTTTTACTTATCCTGCCATCGGTTTATCTTGTTGGGTTGTGGTTAGGTGGTTATAGATGGAGTTTTTCACATGGAACCTTTTTAAACGTGTTGCTCATAGTCGTTTTTCTGTCTCTGTTGATAACATCTTTAGTCTATACTTTTTCCTATTTTATAAAGAAGAAAAGTTTGATACCATATAGGAATCCTGTTAATCTTCTTATGATCTTTGGTCATATGTTGGATGGTTTTACAAGCTGGTTTAGCTTAAATGACCCTCTTGGGTTTGGACTGCCATTGTATGGTGAAAAACATCCAATACCAAATTTTCTTATGGGAATATGGGGCCCCTTGTATCCTATTATAAAGTTTATTATTATTGTAGCTATAATATATCTGCTAGATGTTTACTATAGGGATGAGTTTAGAAGAGCTCCTTTGGTTGCTGGTTTGTTGAAGATTTGTATAATAATTCTTGGTTTTGCACCTGGTACTAGGGATATATTAAGGGTTGCTATGGGTGTCTAGTTGCTTTATCTTCGAACTCCTCTGGCAATGCACAGCAAGCATCTATTCTTTTAATAGAGAACCCCATTTCCATAGCTTTTTCTATTGTTGTTTCTAATGGTATTTCCATTCTTGTAACTCCTGCTTCTACAGCAGTCTCTTCTATTTTCTCCCTGTAATTGTTTCTAGGGCGCATACAACCTAGGGAGATCTCTACATTTGGGAATAGTTTTTTTGCGTTTGTAACAATTTTTTTAACACTATCTGGATTTGGAGGTAGGATGTTTTCATATTTTGTCCCTGGCGTGGGTCTGAGCACGATAAAAACCAGAACTGATGGTTTACAATTTTCTTTTATTATTTCAAGTGCTTTGTTCTCACCTATCACCTTACCCTGATGTAAACCGATGCAGATATGAGGCACTATGTGTTTAACACCCGCTGATTGGAGGTTTTTAAAAGTATTGGCATAGTCTTCTATGGTTGCATCTAAACCGAAAACCTCTTTGATGGTCTCATTTGAACCTATACATTCCATGGATGCAATATCGACATCTGCATCTGCAATGTCTCCTGCTAAATTTTCATCTACTAACCCAGTGTGAAGTTTAACAACAAGGTTTGTCTCATTTTTAATCTGTTTAATAACTGGTAGAAATCTTCTAAGGTTTAACATCCTACCTTTTCTATCACATCCTCCACTTAAGAGTATGCCAACACCACCATTGTTATCAAGTTTTTTACAAAAACTTAGTAGTCGCTCAGGCTTGGTAAAACCCTGCATGTCATTAAGATAAACTCTGTTGCAATGTTTACAACTCAGCATGCACACGTTTCCAGACATGGATATAGAGGGAAATTTCGGCCAGACATAATATGCTTTAAATGTTTTCCTCATAGCTGTCTTTCCACCCTAACCCTGTTAACAATTCTAATAAACTCATCATCTGTAACCACACCCTTTTTCTCACCTAGATCCTTGATTTTTTCTAATAAAACCTCTTTTCCAAAATCATCCAATGATAAACCAAGTTTTTCTAACTTATGATCTATCATGGTATGACCTGTATGTTTGCCCAGTATAATCCTTCTCCTGTTCCCAACACATCTTGGAGAAATTGGTTCATAGGTAAATGGGTTGTTTAAAACAGCTGCGACATGAATACCAGATTCATGTGTAAACGCATTTTCACCAACCAATGGATGATGCCTTGATAGTCTTAACCCTGTAAACCTGCAAACCATCTGTGTTAACTCATAAAGCTCATCTGTCTTTATACCTAGATCCCTATTGTAGAGATATTTAAGAACGCAAACCATTTGTTCCAATGGAACATTTCCACCTCTCTCACCTATGCCGCCGATGGTTACACATAAATGGTTTGCACCATTATGAAGAGCTGTTAACGCATTATACAAGGCTAGGCCGAAATCATTGTGAAGATGCGCAGAAATAGGAACATCTCCTAGTTTTCTCTTCATACTGGAAAACAGATAACCTATAGCCTGCGGGTTTGCACAACCAGCTGTGTCTGTAAACCCTATTCGTTTTGCACCATTCTCCATAGCAATATTTGAAAGCATCTCCAACACCTCTATAGATGTTCTTGTGCTATCCTCTGTGCTGAAACTTGCTACTGCTCCATGATCCACTACATATTGAACACTCTCCTCTATCATGTTTTTAATTTCCTCATAGCCTAATCTCAGTTTATGCCTAAGATGCAAGGGGGAGGATGCTATGAAAAGTAAAATAAGATCAGCTTCGCTCTTCAATGCTGCATCAATATCACCTTTTTTTAACCTAGATAGAACCAGAATTCTCGCATGTAAGCCTTCTCTTTTGATAGCCTTAACAGTGTCAACCTCTTTTTTCGATATCGCAGGAAAACCAGCTTCAATTTCTGGAACTCCGATCTCATCTAATTTTTTCGCCAGTTCTATCTTCTCCTCAGGTGAGAAAGAGACAGTAGGCATTTGCTCCCCATCACGCAAAGTACTATCATAAAGCACTATTTTCTCAGGTAAACTAAAACTCGTTTTATCTATGAAATTATAAGGGCTTACCATACTATCATTGTTCATCTTACCTGTATCCTCCCCTCTTGAACAATCAAGGCTTTACCACCAACATAAACATTCTCTACAACATTATTATTTTTCTTTGTTATATTAACAAAAACTCTTCCCGGTCTAGAGATTGCATCCCCTTGTTCACATATAAAAGATGTTGTCTCCACTAAATGATTTTTAACAAGATAAGAGCATAATGCACCATTAGCTGTCCCAGTAACAGGATCTTCGTTTACACCATAGAGTGGTGCAAAGTTACGCGCATGCACTGTTGATTTTTTCTCCATGGTTTCAAAAGAGAACACATGGAGGCTTCCCACATTTATCTCTCTGCATAGTTTTTTTATCAGTTCAAAATCAGGTTTCAACCTTAATAGAACATCCAATTTTTTAATACACACTGGTAGGGAAAACAAACCAGTAGAAACAGCCTCGAGAGGAAAATCTCTGATAATCTCCACGGGTTTTATATTCAATGCTCTGGATATCTTGTTTACATCCAGTTTAACTTTTCTAAACACTGGTTTTTTCTGTTTCATCATAACCCTTCCAACATTTTCTCCACTATGGTAGATATTTACTTCTAATACACCTGCTTTTGTCTCTTGTTTAACCACTATTTTTTTATCCCTTCTACTAATATAACCTTTCTCTCCTAGTGTGAAAAATGATGCTATGGTTGCATGACCACATAGGTCAACCTCTCCAGAGGGGCTAAAAAATCTAACCTTAAAATAAGTCTCCTTATCTGATTGCATGATAAAAGCTGTTTCAGAACAAGACATCTCTCTTGCAATGTTTTGCATTTCCTCATCAGTGAGACCAACATTGTCTAAGACAACTCCAGCAGGGTTACCTGAAAATAGTTTATCAGTGAAAGCATTTACCCTATAGCATTCTAACCAAGTCTTTTCATATTTTGAAATTCCACTCATCTCGACCATACCTCTCCTGTATCAGTTTTTCTATTAGTTTTTTTTCATACTTTGTAAAATCATTTTTTTCTAATCTAGCACCAAAGGTTTTGCTAAACTCATCTGCTAAGGCCTTTTTAATCTCATCCATAAGAGGCAATTCACCCTTGCTCTCTATTTCCAAGGTTGAAACTGGTTTATGTTTTTTCAAAACCTCCCTCATAACATCTAAATTGGTTGAGACCAGTATTGTACCATGTATTAAAACTGAGTCCCCCTTTCTAACCTGAGCGGAGCCTGAAATCTTTTTACCATTTACCAATATGTCATTTGGTGTTTTGTATTCTGCATTGATATGAAATCTTTGGAGAGCACATATTATGGATGAGCAGGTTTTTTGAAATATTTTCAAAGGATCATATGTTTCCAATCCTGGGGAGAAGGTTATACTATATATTAGACA
>QMST01000056.1 GCA_003649745.1 Thermoplasmata archaeon
AAGATACTGTCTATGTTTTTTGTTTCCTCTCAAAAAACCTCTTATTTTACCCTGCGTTACAACATTGATATAATCCACGATAAGCATCATTGCAAAAACGAATAATGTAATAACCACAGAGCGATTTATTATACCAGTTATCTCAAACATGTTTTTTTATTCTTCTATAACAGGCGATAAATGATTAATTCCTTCTAAAACCTTTCCCTCAACAACTGATGCAACAATAGTGTATATTGTTAGTATAACAACAAATGGTATGCCAAAGTAGAATATCATCAGTGGTATCAAGGGTATTTTCACAGCTCTATTATAGAGAAACGCTGCTATGAGACCCGTTCTCATCCCATGTTTGTAGAGCTCTTTCAACAACGGGTACCATACATATATAGAGCCATGGCTGAGTATGCCAAAACATATGGCAAGAACCCATCCTCTGACCCCTGATTCTTTTCCCAAATACTTTGTCACAGTTTTTGGTTTAAGAAAATAGTTTGAGATACCCATAAGAGTAATAACAGCTATGATCACAGGTATGATTTGAATGAATATATGTAATGCTATCTGCAAAGAGTGATAAATCTTCCAAGGGATTAGCAAAAACAAAAAAACATATAATAATACAACAGAGAGTAGAAAATAAAGGCTGTACTTTAATGTTTTATCTCCATTTTTTTCTTTCAAATAATAATCACCTCAAGTGTTAAAACAGTCGCAACTGCTACTACTATAGCTAAAACAAAACTTAGTATGTTCCTTATAAGAGCAAATTTTTTCCCAAGAAATAACGCCTCAGCTGGAAGCTGAAATATCCCAACCGTGACCCACGCAACTATAAAGGCAGTTACTGCAAATAAACTCACACCATCTTTCAGCAGTTCCCCACCTATTATGTAACTGGTTATTGGGTTCCCTGTGAGAATACTGCCGAACAGGGAGCCAAGTACTGTATCTTTAAAGGGTTCCCCGGTGAAAACAGAGGTAATCATCTTTGGTGTAATAAATGTTTTAAATAAACCAATAAGCAATACCACCCCTGTTATTGTCGGGAGTGCTGAGATAAAGCTTTTGAGTGCTTTGTGAAAAGCAACTATCAATTGTTTTTGTCTACCATCGGTTTTTTTGATATTTCTTTCCATGTTGTTTTATTCCTCTTCTAAAATCTTATATGAGTAAGTAATGTTTACAGCTTTTTCCAGCATTGCAGAAATAGGACAATATTTCCCCTGCGAGAGTTCTATCGCTCTCTCCAAATGTTTCTTTTCTAAGTTCTTCCCGTAGAATATAAAATCTATGTGAATTTTTGTGAAAATCTTTGGATGATCCTCAGCTCTTTCTCCTTCTACAACTACTTTGAAACCATCTAATTTAACTCTCTTCTTATTCAAAATTGCAGCAACATCACTTGCTGTACAACTACCTAAAGCAATTAGAAGCAACTCCATGGGTCTAGAAGCTGCTTCTGATCCAAAATATTCCCTGGGTCCATCTGTTACCATCCAATGGTTGGTGTCTCCTTTCCCAATAAATGTTAACCCTTCAACCTGTCTTATTTCTACTCTCATATCTATCACCTTGTGATAATTTTCTCATATAAAACCTTTCACCATTATATTCCAGTTCTACAATTTTACCATTTTCAATCAATTGCTCTATAATATCCCAGTTAGCTTTTGCTTTTCTTAAAAACTCTTTAACCGCATCTTCACGCATAGGATGAACTGATATGATACTAAGTAAATCCCTCCTAGTATCTCCAGTAAATGCAAAATCAGTTCCCTCATACCCTATTAGATACTCGGTATGTATCCCTTTTTCTGTGAAAATTTGATATGCCGTGTTTATTTTACTCTCTTGGGGAATTTTAACCCAGCGCTCTGCTGGAGGTCTGATAGGTATGGAGATATAGCTTTTCTTTATCCCAGTATTTGCAATAAAATCAGCAACCTTTTCTAAATGATTTTTTTCATCATTAACTTTGTCAACTATCATAGTCTCCGTGAATAGTTCTCTATCAAAAATGTGTGAAAAACTGGTTATAGAATCCAGTATTCTACCTAATCCAAGTTTAGGATGAGGTCTGTTTATTCTCCTCCAAACTTTTTCCTCCAGGGTATCTATTTTAACAGAAACCCAGTCAGCTTTACTAAGATCATCAACAACATCTTTCCGCCATAGTAGAGATGCGTTGGTAATTACAGCGATTTTGATACCAAACTCTTTTAACAAGTCGATCTCCTTGCCCAACTGTTTATCCAGAGTGGGTTCACCATCAGGGACAAATGTCAAAAAATCTATTTTCTCACTCTTTTGATCTACCTCATAAATCTTTCTTCTCACCCTCTCTACTATATCCTCTACCTTGTAGAAATCTCTTCTTTCTATTTGCATATCTAAAGTTTTACCAAGTTGACAGTAAACACAAGAATAGGTACATGTCTTAGGTGGAATGTTGTTTATCCCCAAACTTCGCCCCAATCTTCTGGAGGGAACAGGGCCAAAAGCTATTAAATTTCTACTATTATTCACCATGTTTAACCCCTTCTAAAAAATAGAGACTAGCCAGTCTAGGATCGTTACTATCAAATACGTTGTTATCTAGTATGCCAAGATAGTATCCCTCATCTATTATCAAAAAATATTTGCTAAAAGCCTCTTTTATTTTAGCAGCATCAGTATGTTTTATATTTTTTCTCACATAAGAACCCGGGTTTCTATATTTTTCTCTAAAATAGTATGACCTTGGGTTTAGTAGGAGAAGAAGAATCTTTCCATTTTCCCTTAGCACCCTCCAACTTTCTTCTAACGCCCTTTTATAGTTATCAATAAACTCAAGTGATGTCAGATACAGTATACAATCAATACTAGCATCTTTAAACATCAAGTTCTGCCCATCGCCACAACTAAGGTCAACTGTTTTTGACGCCTGCTTTAGCATTTCCATAGAATTATCAACTCCAATAATCTTTTTCTCTGGATGAATATGCTGAAGCTTTGCCTCGAGAAAAGCAGGGCCACAACCAATACTTAAAATATTTTTGCAATCCTCAAGTTTCAAATTCACAAACTCTAATTCCCTTTTAAGAACTTTTTTTCCAAAATCATTTTTGTAAAATTTTACATATTTTGTAGATAAATCTTTTTCTACCATGTTTCTCCTAAATCTCAATTACTTTCCCAACGCCGCATTCGCTATATTTTTCAGGATACCTATTTCTAATTTCCTTCTTATATCTAGTACAGTGACATGGGCAGAGAAAATCTAAATCTTCTAGAATATCAAGCTTGCTAAATCCATGTAGTCCACCTATAATCCCAACTACTCTACCATATTGCGTTGCAGCATCCATAATTTTTTTGACACCTGGATGGGAGCAGCCTGCGAGGATGTACCATCCTTTCTCACCTTTTAGAACTAAAGACTGCTCATTTACAAACCCGGTTAATTTCCCTGTTGTATAAACTCCCTCACTGATCTTCTGAGGAGTCTCAACAGTTAAAACCTCCATATTCCCACGGGGTCGCTTCTTTGATAACCTGTATAGAGTAGCCTTGTCAACAGAATGTGCAAGGGTTTTGAGTCCGCCATTGTGATCCCAGTGTTCATGTGATATCACTACCATATTGATTTTTTTAGGATCTATATTAAGCAGACTCATATTGTGCAGCAGGGTTTCACCATCTGCCCCTGTATCAAAAAGAATGACATCTTTTTTTGTCTCTATCAAACAGGAGAAACCCCAACTTGCTTCTAGATTGACACCCTCCCTATATACCTCATTGTCATAAACTATAGTAAGCCTCATTTTTTCCTACCCTCCTCTACATGCTTTTGCAAACATTTATCTATACTCCCATCTGGGAGCAGCCAATCCTCATGCATCTCTCCCCGCTCCTCCATCTGGTAACGGATGCAATTTTCCCAATCTCCTTTACAGTAAAGTTCAACCCATTTTCTATCAAGTAAGCCCTTCTCATAAAATTTTTTCATCGGGCAAACTTCAAACCACGTACAATCTTTAGATAATACCTTCAGCTTATGATAGTTTTTTATCATTATTTCTTCTAAAGATGGGTTATATAACAATGCAGCAGGATGCTGTAAAGGCAATATTTTTTTATTATTTGAAAGAAAAACCTTTCCATATACTTTGTAAAACTCCTGTGGAGAGGGTAGAGAAACATTATATTTTTTGAGCACATACCGAGTGGAATAATGCCCCAAAGGCACTAATACCTCTGGTTGTATCAACTCTATCTCCATGTCTAGATAGCTACTGCATATCTCAATTTCATCTTGTTTTGGTTTTCTATAATTGGGAAGAATGCACTTTATCAAGTTTGTCATATAGATGTCCTTTCTCTTAACCCCAGATATCCTAAGTAGTCTATCTAAAACCTTCCCCGAGGGACCAATAAACATTTTTCCATTTTTATCTTCTTTTTCACCTGGAGCCTGGGCGATAAGCATAATTCTCGCATTTAAATTTCCCTCACCAGTAAGAGCATGTGTTCTAGTCTTGGATAATCTGCATCTATTGCAATTTTTAATTTTTTCATTCAACTCTCTAATATCCATGGTTACACTATCTCTAAAATATTTTCTACCCTCTTAACATTTTATCAATAACTTTTTTAATTTCACCAACAGACTTCACACCAGTTATACTCTTAATCTTTCTACCATAACTGAAAAAGATCAAGTTTGGAATACTTGCTATACGATATTTTTTGGCAATATGTTCATTTTCAACGATATTTAATCTTCCAAAAGCTAATTTGCCGTGATATATCTTAGACAATTTTCTTAATCTTGGCAACATTATTTTACAAGGTGCACACCATGGAGCCCAGAAGTCCACTATAGAAAG
>QMST01000057.1 GCA_003649745.1 Thermoplasmata archaeon
AAATCCATTGCTTGAGTTTTTTTATCTCAAATTCACTGATGGAGAGATTGATTTTGTTTTGAAGGAGGGTTTAGAGATTAAACAATTGATACAGGTAACCTATGCCTCTGGTAGGGATGAGATAGAGAGGAGGGAAATAAAGTCATTGGTTAAGGCAGGTAATGAGCTGAAATGCAAGGATCTATTGTTGATAACATGGGATTATGAGGATGAGCTGAAGGTAGATAACAAAACAATAAGATGTGCACCTCTATGGGAATGGCTATTAACTGTATAGCATCCTCGTAAATTTTTGTCATCAAAGTGGCGATTATTGTCATATTTTAAGGATTTTGTCATTGTAGTGACGATTTGTCTTATAGTTTTTTCTTGCAAAGTTGTAGGTGTTTTTTCTCGAATCCAAGAGAGTATTTGGGAAATGGTAAAACAGTAAAATGTATCCCTTTGTGGAAATGGCTGCTGATTATGTAGTATCCATTTGCAAATTTTTTAAAATTACTATCGCAATGATAGAAAAATTTAATAATAATTATATCATTACGGTATTACTATGTTTAGAAAACTTATTGAAGATTTTTTCTCTAGAGAAAGAAAATTTGAAGGCATCCAAAGAGAATTGGAGATAGCGGATACGGATAAGATAGTGTCTATAGTTGGTCCAAGAAGAGCGGGTAAAACATGGTTTTTCTACTATTTATTGGATAAGGTTGAGGCAGGATGCTATATCAGCTTTGAGGATATAGCGTTTCGAAATCTGAGATTGGAAGAAATCTTCGATGTTATAAAAATATTCTCTGAAGTAAAGTACAGACCAAAAACACTCCTGTTGGATGAAGTGCAAGTTCTGGAAGGATGGCAGATACTTATTAGATCTCTTTATGATAGGGGATATAAGATATTTATAACAGGTTCATCATCAAGGTTACTTCCTAAGGATATATCAACTCAGCTCAGGGGAAGAACACTCAGTTATATTTTACTGCCGTTTAGTTTTAGAGAGATTGTTAAGGCAAAGAAATTGAAATTAGATTCACGTATATTTGAGGAAAGAGGAATTATACTGAAAGCATTGAGAGAATATCTCGCATATGGTGGTTTTCCAGAGATAGTGTTGGGCAGGGATAGAGATAGAATTATCAGACAGTACTTCGAAGAGATTTTCTACAAGGACTTTGTCGAGAGACATAAGGTGAAAAGTTTGGAATTTGGTAGATTTCTCTTCGAGTTTGCTTTTCAGAATTATTCTAAGGAAATAAGTTTCAGAAAAATTAAGAATTTTTTCAGTAAAAAGATTTCAGATACAACCCTTTATGGATATGTGGAAAAACTTCAAGATACAATGGCTGTTTTTTTTCTGGAAAAATTTTCTCCAAGTGTATACTTAAGGAGATCATGGCCTAGAAAGATATATGTGTGTGATACTGGGATATCGAGGATGCTTGATTTATCCAATGACATTGGAGGTAGGATGGAGAATGCGGTTTTCCTTGAATTGTTGAGAAAAGCAAACCAAGATCCCATTTTCAGAGTGTACTACTGGAAGAGTATACATGGAGAAGAGGTTGATTTTGTTATCAAGAGGGGATCGAGAATCATTGAACTCCTGCAGGTTACATATGCGTCTGGTAGGGATGAGATAGGGAGGAGGGAAATAAAATCATTGGTTAAGGCAAGCGATGAGCTAAATTGCAATAATTTGCTTATCATAACATGGGATTATGAGGATGAAATAAAGATGGATGGTAAAACAGTAAGATGCATTCCATTGTGGAAATGGTTGTTGCTCTTGAGATAAAAAAAATTTGGATTTTTTATATTAAATGGTTTTTTAGATGGTTAGAACTCGATTTTTTTCTATATCTATTTAAATCTCAATGTATTTTACATGGCTGATGATTGCTAGGAAATCAGCATTGATCATACTTATCCAGCTTTTGAATGGTCTACTTGGCTATGTTGCTTTGAAGTTTGTAGCATTGTATATGTCACCCTGGGAGTATGGGGTTGTTGGTTTTGCCTATGGGTTTGTTGCATTGTTTTCAATTTTTGGTCAGTTAGGTTTTGACCAGGCGCATATCAAAAGAGTCTCTGAGGGGAAGGATATTGGAAGATGTGTAGCTACATTTGCTGTTACCAAGATGTTGTTAGCTGGGTTGATGGCAAGCGCTGTTTTTATAAGCATAGCGATATGGCGATATTTGTTACATAGAGGTTTTGAGACACCTTTACATGAGCAGGCTGTCTATGTTATGCTTGTTTATTTTGTCTTGCTCACCTTGACTCAGACATTTATTTCCACATTTAATGCAAGAAAGGAGACTGCAAAAGCCTATCTACCTTCTCTAGTCTACACCATGGTTAGATGTGTTTTAACAATATTTGTTGCTGTTTATGGTTTAGGTGTAATGGCTTTAGCATATGCTTATGTTTTTGGTGAGATTTTTCATTTTTTAATCGCGCTTATCCTCATAAGAGGTTACCCAGTTACCAAGCCCTCTCTGTTTTATTTTAAAAGTTATATAAAATTTGCATTGCCGATATCTATAGCATCTGCATCCTCCATTATTATGACAAATATTGATAAAGTTTTTATCCAGCTGTTCTGGAGTGCTGAGCAGGTTGGACACTATTTTGCAGTTTTCAATATCTCCAGGTATGTTATTTTGTTTGTATCATCTGTTGGTGTACTTCTTTTCCCAACTATATCAGAGCATCATATGAGGAAAGATGTAGCTGAAATAAGGAGGGTTGTGTTGCAGTCTGAGAGGTATCTAAGCATGATTGTTTTTCCAATTGTGACTCTGATTATACTTTTAGCTAAACCAATTATCCATATCTTGTTAAGTGATAAATATTTGCCAGCCTTGCCGGTTTTGCAGATTCTTCCTCTTTTTGTTCTGATGGAGGCGTTAGCAAGACCCTATGTATCCAAGTTTCAGGGGATGGATATGCCTAAGATAATAAGAAACAGGGTTTTTTTGATGATGATAATAAATGTTATACTAAACCTGGTTTTGATCCCCCGCGACATAAGAAGTCTAGGTATAAAACTGGTCGGACTTGGTGCTGAAGGAGCAGCGATAGCAACGGTTACTTCATATATTATTGGTCTAATTTATATAAGATTCGAGGCTTGGAAAACAACCAGAATAAAAGGCAATCCTAAGATAATTTTACATGCTATGGCAAGTGTATTCATGGGCTCGATCCTTTGGTATTTACTCAAATTAACTCATATTTCACGGTGGTATCATCTGCTTATCATTGCATTGATTGGTGGAGGAATCTACATTGTAATTCTGTTTATATTAAAAGAATTTAAGAAGGAAGATTTTGATTTTTTTAGAGATACATTAAATATAAAGAAGATGTTGACATATATCAAGGAAGAGGTGAGAGGGAAATAGATACTATGAATGAAGATTGATTTAGTAGATAGATAATTATAGTTTTAAAATCAATTAATATTGAAGACCATGGATTATCACACACCTTTGACTAAGTAAGTACTTCATCTATTCTTCTTAATGTTTCCTTCGAACTTGTCAGGTCATGCAGCGTAACTTTTTTTCTTGGTATCCAGCTGAATAATCTACTTTGAAAAACAATCCTGTGGGGGAGAAAAAATTTTTTATAAGGGTAAGGAACACCTCTCTCATTGAGTTCACTTTTGAAGAATTGATTCAAAAATAAGGATATTTTCAATTGATTTTTTCCATATCCTACATTTCTTTTCCATACTTTATATTGAGGAATTTGGCATCCGATGAATTCGCACAGTTTTCTAACAGTTTCATTCCGATTTTTTATTAAGTCACTCATAGTAAAAACGAATACATTATCGGCACCGAATAACTCATGCAGTTTTTGAATATACGGCTCGTAGTTCAGTTTATTTAGATTCATGACTTTATCTATAAAGTCATCAAAAGAAAAAGTTCCGCCTACAGCAACATATTGCTTATACCATGAAACCAATGCCTTCTTTTTGTCCCTTATTCCAATTATAATTTTTGCATTTGGAAATATATGTTTTATTCTATCTAGCAATATAAATCTATCATCCCTTTTATCCCACATGCTACAATACAAATTTTCTTCTGAAACCAGGTTAGGTTTATCATTTACTAAATATTGCGAAAACTTTTGTTTAATTTCTTCATAATCTATGTCTTTATCTATATTTCTTATTTCCATTAATAACTTCTTTAACCCCTCTTTTTTAAAAAGGAAATTAATATCTCTTGCATATCTAAAAAAATCCCACTGCAGGAAAGTAGAACCGGTTTTTGGCATACCCAAGTGCAGGATGATTTTCATTTGTACACCTTATTAATTAATTTCCTTAATTCCATTTCTCTTTTTTCCAATGGAAACATTTCTTTTATCCTTTCTCTTGCTTTTTTTCCTAATTCATCTGGTGCATTTAAGGCTTTTTTTATTGCCTCTGCAGTCGCTTTTTCATCCCCATAAGAGACATAAAAGCCACAATCACCAACAAATTCGGGCAACCCAGCTCTCTCTTTTGTTACTACAGGTATACATTCACAAGCCATTCCTTCTGCAGGTGCAAGGCCAAATGCTTCATAATAGGACAATTGGCATATAACTTTGGCTCTCTGATACCACTCGATTAACTCATTTTCTGAAACAAAACCTGTAAACCCCACATTTGTAGATGCATTTTTCTTTACATATTCTATGGAGTTATCGATGAATTTCCCTATGACAACAAAACGAACATCTGGAAGATATTTTGCAGTATTTACA
>QMST01000058.1 GCA_003649745.1 Thermoplasmata archaeon
ATTAAAAAATTTATATTTAAGTTAGCGAAAAAATGGAAAAAAATATACAAAAAGATAACCTTAAATATAGAGAAATATAATTAGGTGAAAGAAAAAAAAGATAATTATCCAGGTAATACATCAACGAGACAAAAAGATAAAATAATAAAATTTGTCAAAAAAGTTTTGCCTTTTCTAGGTTTGATTATTTTTATCTATCTGGTAGCTGATATAGGTTTAGACAAGATAGTTTCAGCGTTTTTATCACTCTCACCAATATATATAGTAATAGTTGCTATACTCACAATACCAAGGATAATAATTAGAAATATTGCATGGCAGATGATACTTAAACAGCAGAGGATGCATATCGATTTTGTTACATCTCTAAAGATATTCCTAATAGGATATTTTTATGCCACTATTACCCCGGGTTATCTTGGTCAACTCATGAGAATTCCTTATTTGAAAGATGAAACTGGTGAACCCTTTGGAAAATTGTTTGTAAACACTTTTATTGAGACATCCTTGCATACGCTCTCCTTGTATGGAATGATGTTAATTGGTACGCTCCTAATAATAAGAGATCAACCAATGTTTTTTTATGGCACATTGACATTTATTATGGTGCTTTTATTCATCTACTGGTTTTTCTATAAAGAAAATAGAGGGAAAAAATTCTTCAATTTCTTTGTCAAATATATGATTCCAAAAAAATATAAGATATCCGCAGGTTGGGTGGTGGATTCTCTTTACAAAGATTTCCCAAAGATTAGAATGCTTGTTTATCCTTTTTTAATGGGGATTGTCACATGGATAATAATGTTTTCACAGATCTACATAATAGGTTTATCACTTGATATCAAGGTTTCATATCTGCATTTTCTCGTTCTTTATCCTATAGCAAATGTTATAAGTTTCATACCCATCACCTCTGCAGGTTTTGGAACAAGAGAAGCTACCGTGATATTTCTTTTAGGATTGCTGGGTGTTGCCCCGGAAAAGGCTCTTGTTTTATCTATAGCTGGTTTTTTGATAACAGATATGCTTACAGGCTTCTATGGTTTTATAATATCATTACTTGAGGGAAGGAAAAATAAAATGAGCTTAAAATTTATTTGAGATAAAAAATCATGGTTTTAGCTTTAGCTTTTTAATAGCTTTGATTTCTGCATCTGTAAGTAGTTTTCTTTTTGCTGAAGGAGCTTTTTTTATTCTTGGTTTTTTGATAAATGCATCTTCTATTACGTTTCCATCTATGTTATCTGGAATTGGCATGTTCATTATTGATAAAACTGTTGGTACTATGTCTATGACAGATGCATCTATTCTATAATTTGGTTTTATATTCTTACCATACATAAACAATATGCCATTTGGTGAATGATCACCTACCCAGTCATAGAAACCAGGTGGTGCTAAAATAGGCATTTTTCCCTCTTTTTCATAATACCTTGCATCTTTTACTTCCTCTGGAAAACGTAATAGCTCCTGGGCACCATAGCCTCTCTCCAGATCTATTATGAGATCTAGGGGGTCATTTTCAGCATTTTTTCCATAAATTTCCTCCCACGGGTAAACCTTTTTTACAATCTTCTTGCCGTTTTCAGGATCTTTTAGTCCCTCTAATAATTTGATGATCTCTCTCCTTATTTTTTCGTAGTCTTTCCGATCTAGGATACCATGATCATATTTTTCTTTTAGATTAATTCTTATGCCTCTGGAGCAAATAGAATGATATAATGCTATAGTTCTGGTGAGATCTATGTTTTTGTTTGAACCGCTAGATAGTACCAGTTTTCTGCCTAATTTTGATCTAAAGAATGTTTTAAGTGGAAACAGATGGAACAGAAACTTGCTTAGTTTGTTAAACAAGGTTAGCAATATGTTGCTAAAGCTATAGGTTGGTGGAGAATGCGTCTTCAAAAAACCTGCATTGTATAACAGGTTGTTCACATAGAGATACTTTTCCACCTTTTGGAAACCATGATCTGAGACAACAATGAAAGTTGCATCAGGAAAAAACTCCATCATTTTTCCAAGATATTCATCAGCTTTTTTGTAACATGATGAAATAAGGTCTTTTTTATCCCATAGGAGATGCTGTACATCATCTGTGCCTCGGAATACAACCATGGCGAAATCCCATTCATATTTCTTCATCAGGTTGATCGCAACTGTTGCATGTGAAACTGTCATTTTATTTACCTGCTCAGCCAGTTTCTCAGGAGCATATTTTGCCAAGAGAGACTTTGGAACATCATCTACTGCAACCTGTTCTAGTTCATACCTTCCAAGCTTTCCATCTACTAGCTCATCTTTTATACTCTTGGGATATGTAAAATCTGATTCGAGAGAAGGAGTGAGTAAACCTGTTATTATCACCCCGTTTATAGGCTCTGGAGGATATGTTCCCGGGACATTTACAATAATGCTTCTTTTATCATTATCTGTTAAAATGTTCCATATAGCTGGCACTTTACGATAACGCGAGTTTATTAGTTTTTTTGAAACTGAATCGGTTCTAAAAAAATCATATATCCCATGTTTACCTGGGTTACATCCTGTTACTATTGAGACCCATGCAGAAGCGCTGTAATAAGGCATTGTGGATAGCAAATTCCCATAAACGCCTTTCTTTTTTATCTTATCAAAATTTGGTAAAAAACCTTTGTCCATCCATTCCTCCATCAAGTCCAAGGTGCCGCCGTCAAGTCCAATCACAACAACTCTTTGCATAAACTTATACACCCCTTATCAACAGATGCCATGGATAACAGAAAGATTGGTTAATAAATTTATCGTTTCTGTAATGTCAAGTAACATCGGTAACATTCTGTTTTCGTAAATAAACATCTGCGGGATAACCGCAGATACCTAGGTGGTATCTACGGTTGTTAAACCAATAAACAAAATCCTCCGGCATCTCTGCAACAGAATCAAACACTTTCTGTAACCTCAGATACTCCTCAACAAATGTCCTTATGCATCTCTCAACCTTTCCTTTAGCTTGAGGATAGTAGGGTGGGGTGTAAATAACATCTATATCATGCTGTTTACACCATCTTTTGAATTTCAGTTTGAATCTGGTATCATTGTCTACCAGAATCTTTGATGGTTTTCCACATCTCTTTATACATTCAGATAAAACAGAGGTTATATCTGATGTTTTGATCGATCTATGGAGAGAGCAATTTATGATGTATCTTGAATGGTCATCTATGACAATCAGAGCATAGTAACTTTGATTTTCTATCCTAAAAGGACCTTTTATATCCATCTGCCATAGATCGTTTGGAGAGTCTGCTCTAAAGAAATTCCAATCCCTTCTATTCTTTCTGTATGGTGAACCATTCCTGTTATGTTTCTTTAAAACTTCATTGATGCTCTGTCTACTAAGTACTCTACCTCTCCATACCTTACCCAGAACCTCTTCAAGTAAGAATTTGATATATGGTGCTGGAGATTCCAAAGAAACCTTTATTCTCTGAGTCCCCCAGTTAAAGGAATCCCTGAGTATTATGATAGCATTTTCTGTGTAAACATCTATCTTTCTTTTTACATTATGAGGAGTTTTTGGTAGATCCTTAAAAGACTCTCTACCAGGATGTTTAGCTCTTCTTACCCATTTCCAAACAGTTTTTCTGCTAACCCCGAAAATCCTTACAATATCTTTTACCTTCATACCATTCTTTCTCGCTTTTACCATCAATTTTCTCACTTCAGGTGTAACATGGTGCATTATCCCCTCCAGATGGATGAAATGATTTCCATCTGGAAAAATGTTACCGATGTGGGTTTACTTTACAGTTTCATAAAATTCTTATTCACCAGTCTCATATACCTATTTTTGAGTAAATAATTATGACTTTTGCATCTAAATTTTTCATAATAGTATTTGATATCGTCTAAAAAGAATGACAATATTAGTATAAAAACAGATAAAAGGCATATGTTAAAACCAGTGCTAGGTCCCCATTCACAATACATTATAGATGCTGCTTTTTCACCGGGTATGCTCATTTCTATATTTCCCTCGCCTAAAAAACTACCAATTCCCATTTTTGCCATTGTTGAAAAGGTGTAGTAGAAAAGTGCAAGAGAAAGAACCAAGAATATCACCCCGGCTAGTAGGATAACCTTAGATAAGGTTGTTTTTTCTATCTTTTCTAATAATATGCTAAATGCAGATAGTAGGCAGCTGATAATAATAAATATTAAAATCGCCAGCATCACTGTCGTAAATGTATCAGTCAGATATCGGGAGGAGATTTCTCCTGTTATTAGACCTGGTCCATTTAAAATGGTTGTAAGAGAGATAGGTGTTAGGAACATCGACGTGTACACTTTTACTCCATTATCTGATAAACCCTTTAACATCCACCATGGAGATGTAACAGATGATATCAGTAGTGATATTGCAAAAATTTTCAGAAGATTTTTCATTTTTCCTCTGAAAAATAACAAGCCTAGCAAGATTAAGAAGGCACTGCCAACTATTGAAAGAAGAGGGAAGAAAGGTTTTTTTATCGTTACCAGTTCAATGCTTTGCTCTCCTATGATTTCTAGCTTTCTTTCACCTATCAGTTTATCATCTGAGTAAACTGCTAATTTGTAGTCACCAGGTGGAAGATAAAATTG
>QMST01000059.1 GCA_003649745.1 Thermoplasmata archaeon
ATATGGGATAATGCAATTTCTGATAGCACCACTTCTATAAACATCAAATTTGAACTACTTGAAAAAGATTTTGGATATTGGCCAGATGACCATGATATAGCCGATATCAGTGCACATCCTGGTGGAGGAAAGGATAATAGTAAAGACTTTGATGCATGTAGAGGCGCTGTGTTTATGCGCACTTACAACCTAGAGACTGGAAGTTGGATGCCTGAGGATGAAAACAATGATTATCTAAAAATTGATGATCAATCAGATATAAAATGGTTTATCACAAGTGGTAACTTTGATGGAAGTACACATAAGGATGAGAATGATGCAACAATCTGGTTCAATATTTTCATAGAAGACACTCCACCATATCCTCCTGAAAAACCATCTGGTCCATCAAAAGGATATATAAACACAACCTATGTGTTCACTACAGAGTCTAAGGACTCAGATGGAGACAGAATCAGGTTTGGCTGGGATTGGAATGGAGACAATGAGATAGATGAACTAACAACAGAGTACTATGGCTCTTGGGAAACCTGCAGTATAACCCATAAATGGATGAAACCTGGCATATACTATGTAAAAGTAATAGCAATAGACAAATATGGTATGGTTAGTAAATGGTCAGAGCCACTAGTTGTCGAGATAAACGGCCCTGATGGCAAAAATGGTTTTAAAGAAGAAAAATGGGCTCTTGGCCATGTATACACAATCTATCTGGATCATCAGCATACTCAAGAGCTGATAAAAACCATCAAAAAAGGTGGAGTAGTAGTCTCCGCAGTTGCAGCCCTTATAGCAGCGATAGCAGCTGCATATGGTATACCATTAGACCCTGTTACCGCGGCTAAAATAGCTGTAGCTATAATCAGCCTTGGAGCCGCGACTTTAGACTTGATGGATAGAGGACGAGGGGTATATCTAAAAATATACATGTTAGAAATACTTGGCACACCAGTTTATCCTATAGCTTCGTATATATGGTCACAGTGATAAAAAACTACTTTTTGTAAAGATAAATTTTTATACGTCTAATTATTTACCTTTTTTCTCCAGAGAATAAAAAATGACTTGGATAGTAATAGGTATAGTATCAATATTTTTTCTCCTGGCAGTATCTGCATTTTTTTCAAGCTCAGAGCTTGCTATAGTCTCTATAAACAGAGCAGTTATAAGGGAAAAAGCTAGAAAAGGAGATAGAAAAGCCAAGATTCTTGATGAGCTTCTAGAGAATCCTGATAATGTTATTTCAGCTATTGTAGTGGGGAACAACCTAGTAAATGTAACAGCATCAATACTAGCAGGCGTAATATCTACACAATTATTTGGAAACATTGGATTAGGTATAGCAACTGCAGTCATGACACTACTTTTACTTATATTTGGAGAGATCACACCTAAATCAATTGGTATAAGAAATGAAAAATTTGCTTTGAGAGTTGCTAAACCAATCTACATAGTTACCAAGGTTCTTACTCCTCTATCAATTGGTTTAACCTCTCTTTCCAAGTTTATAGCAAGAAATGTTTTTGGTAAAAAACAGTTGAACCCACCTGTGACTGAAGATGAGATAATGGCTATGATGCGACTTGGGGAGGAGGAAGGCACTATAAAAAAGGATGAGAGGGAACTGGTGAACGAGGTTTTTGAGTTTGATGAAACAAAAGTGGATGAGGTGAGAATACCAAAGAGAGAGATAGTTTATCTTGATGAAAACGACACAATACAGGATCTCATAAACAAGTCAATAAAAACAGGTTTTTCCAGATTTCCAGTTTGTAAAAACCATAATATAAACAAGATTGTTGGCATGGTTCACATCAAGGATACATTACCTGTTGAAGATAAAAACACACCTGTTAAAAAGATAATGCGAAATATTTTAAAGATTGGACCTGGTATGAAAGCAGATGATGTACTTAGGGAGATGCAACATAAAAAGGTGCATATAGCAGTGGTGAGGGACAAAAAAGGCAATGTAAAGGGGGTTGTGACCATGGAGGATTTGATCGAGGAGATCTTCGGAGAGATAGCAGATGAGCATGATAAAAATATAAAATAGTGGGCCCGCCGAGATTTGAACTCGAGTCTATGGCTCCCGAAGCCACAAGGATACCAAGCTACCCCACGGGCCCATCTGCTAGGAATTATTAAATCAAAAATGAGGAAAACATTTAGAAATCTTTCTTTAAAAAATTTATTTTATTTTGCTTATTCGCTTGTAGATGTCTTTGTATCTGTTTGATAGGATCTCTAAAGCTTTTTCTAAGACCTCTTTTGCAGAGAGAGAACCATCTGTTTCAAATTTGAAAATGTATTTATTCTCATCTCCTCTAACATTAATGGCTTTTCTTTCACATTTTTCTACACATGATTTGCACATAGAACATTTTTCTATGTTTTTTACTGTTAATTTGTTATTTTTGATCTCTAATATGTCTTTTGGGCAGGCTTCAACGCATTTGCCACATAAATTACATTTATTCCTATCGATTTCTATAATTGGGTAATATTTGTAACCCACGCCGCTTGCCACCTGCCATTTTGCATGATCCTTTCCTTTTCCAAGAACTGCCTCTGCCTCTAGTATTAGTCTCTGCCCCTCTGTTAGTTTAACTATTGGTATGTTTCCATCCACTGGTGCCCACATTTTGTCCTGAGGTTGTAGATCGCCTGAGTACACGGTACATGGCCCCTCCTTACTAAGAGTATAGAGGACAGTGCAGTTTGGACATCCTTTTCCCTCACATGCACATTCGTCTCTGAAACCTAATAAATCTAATTTGGTAGGTAATGGTATCATAGCTATTCTATGTGCAATTATCTCATCAAACAGAGCGCTGTTGTTGTCATATACTGTTACATGGGAAACCGCTAGTTTAGGTATCTCTGATAGTATAACTCGTCTTAGAGAGTTCATAAAATATGGTGTTGTGTTTTCGACAACCATTCTACAGCTTGTTTTACCTATTTTAACCTCAGTTATTTTCATAAAACAAAAAACCCCTTATACCCTTCTACCTCTTTTACCACCTTTTCTTCTTCCACCATCATGAGGTATAGGTGTAACATCTTCTATTCTACCTATCTTGAGACCTGCTCTTACAAGTGCTCTTATAGCTGCTTGTGCCCCTGGACCTGGTGTTTTAGATCTTGTGCCACCTCTTCCTCGGATCTTAACATGAACCCCTTCGATGCCTTTTTCTTTTGCAACCTCTGCGACTCTCTGCGCAACTAGCATGGCAGAGTAAGGCGTTCCCTCATCCTTGGCAGCCTTGGTAACCATGCCACCAGAGCAACGCGCTATGGTCTCAGCACCTGTTAAATCAGTAATAGTGATTATCACATTGTTGTATGATGCAAATATGTGTGCTACTCCCCATTTGCCCATATATTTTTTTACACCTCCTCTTTAACCTCTTCTCCCTTGTTCTCAACAGCAACTATCTTTTCTTTTCTAGGGGTAAACTCTATACTTGGTCTTGCAGGATGCGTGGTATCATTTAACGGTGAACCTGGGTGGTACTCAATATTGTTTTCCTCTTCCCTAAGAACCATGTACCCTGGTGCTGTGACTCTTCTCTTGTCTATACAAATATGACCATGAACTATGAATTGTCTAGCCTGGAAAGGTGTAGAAGCTAGTCCTTTAAGGTAAACTATTGTTTGTAATCTTCTTTTCAAAATTGATTCAACATCCAACGCTAGGACATCATCTAGGGTGGCATTTGCAGGTAATATACCAAGTCTATGTAACCTACTAAGAAGCTGCTCCGTCTCTCTCTTAACCTGTGGATCAGAAGACTCTATCTTGGCTAGTAATGATCTAGCTTGCGCTCTAAATTTTCTGAGCATTGTCTGCGCACGCCATACTTCTCTTTTGTTTCTTAAACCATATTTTTTTATCAACGCATTTTCTGCTTCTATCCTATCTTTATCCCACGGATGAGATGGCGTCTCATATTTTTTCCTAGCAGATTTTGGATCTCCCATAATCTATCACTTCTCAGCTTTTTTTTGATGGTGTCTCAGGTTTTCTACCTTTTCTTGAGACACCAACAGATAAACCTTTTCTTTTGTTTGCTCTTGTCCTCTGACCCCTAACAGCTAGTCCTAGTTCATGTCTTATTCCCCTGTAGGATCTAATCTTTTTCAACAGGTTTACATCCTCTCTTAATCTCATCAACAAATTGGAACCAATAAGATGTAGATTTTCACCACCGTAATACTCGTTTCTATGATTGGTCATCCAATCAGGTAGTATCGAACCTAGGCTGCTGACGACAGATTTTATATTTTCAATCTGATCATCTGAAAGATTGCCTATCTTCTCATGTCTGTCTACACCTGCTTTATCTGCTATGAAACAAGCTAGCCGAAGACCCACTCCTTTCAAACCAGTCAATGCATATATGACCTTCTTTTCACCATCAAGATCAGTATCAGCTATTCTAACAATGTACTTGAAATCTTTTTTATGATCACCGCTTTTTTTCTTAGCCTCTACCTTTTCCTCTTTAGCCTCAGCTACAGGTTTTTCTGATTTCGCCTTGACCTCTCCAACTGATTTTTTTTCTTTCTCTTCCATAATTCTAAAGCTCCCAGGAATACAAAGGTTAATGC
>QMST01000060.1 GCA_003649745.1 Thermoplasmata archaeon
TCTATCACATTTTCTATGGGTCTGTGCTTCACACCATGATTGTAAAAACTGGTTATAGCGCAAAACTCACACCTGTTTGGACAGCCTCTAGTGGTTTGCATTGCCCCAACAATTGGCATTGGTTTAATTAAGTCTCTTCTTATAGGAGGTATTATCGCTGGGTCAAATGTGCCTGCATGATAAAAAGGTTTGATTTTTTTCTTTTTTTCGAAGTCTTGTAACAATTGTGGCCAACTCAGCTCTGCTTCTCCAATAACCACTGCGTCTGCATGCTGCTTAGCCTCCTCCGGCAATGCAGAGGGATGATAACCACCTAGCACAACAGTTTTTCCATTCTCTCTAAACTTGTCTGCAATCTCATAAACATGTGGAGCAGTCATTGTAAAGGAGGTGATACCTATGATATCAGCATCGGTGTCAAAATCAATATCCTGGTAGTTTTCATTAATGATTTCTACAGTATGTTTTCTTGGTGTTAAAGCAGCGAGCATAGGTAATGTTATTGCAGGGTAACCAAATATTATTCTTGCCCAGGATTTTTTATCATGGACGGTTGTTACCCCGTGCTCTATCGCAGGAAATATAAGCTGGATTTTCATGTATTTTTCTCCTATTGGGTTCTATTTTATTAAACATCTATTTTTTATTTAATTTTTTTGTTTTTTTATAAATTTTATTAGCTAAAATATGTAAAAATGGTGTTATAATAACAACCATGATAATATGCTCTGTTTTTATACTCTCCAAAAACCAGTTTTCACCTGTTAAAAAATGTATCAGGGCAGAGGTTATAAAACTGAAAAGAAGAGCTCCGAAGACAAAATCAAGCTGATCAAAACCATACCAGTCCTCGCCTCTTTTCTTCCCAGCTCTTCTTTTAAAAAAACTCTCGATTATATCACCGCATAATCCACCGAAGCAAATGGAAAAAATTATAGGCAGCATGAGTGGAAAACCACCAAAATCGTTTAAACCAAAAATATTCAAACTATTTAGATCAAGATACCTTGCAACAAATGCAAGAGTAAAACCCACGGTCATACCCATAAATGTACCTGCAAACAAACCATTCCATGTCTTACCATCACCTAACACTCTTCTACCATCTTTCCATATTCTACCGCCATCTATGGGTTTTCCACCACCAACTATGACAGCACTAGCATTGGCCGCATATGCTGGCAATATGATCCATAAAGCTTGAACTACTGCAATGATGAGATTCATTTTTTCTGAAAAAAAGAATGATGAAATATCTTTTAAGGTTATCCGAAAAAGAGTTTTATTTTAACCTCTCCACCCTAAGCCCTCTAAAAACTAGTTTACCCGAGCGTTTAACAATGCCTTTCAAAGCAAGGGTAGTGATATTAAAATGTTCTGCCACATCATTACCAAATCTACCATTTTCTCCAATATATTCATAGATTTCATCTTCTAACCTTTTAAACTTGTCACAATCAAGAGAGGCGACTGTGAATATCTCGCTTATCTCGTTTACCGAGCATGAAATGTTTATGTTAAAGGCGGAGTAAAAGGAACGGTACATTTTATCTGGTCTTTCCCCGGTTTTGGGATTAGGTGTTGCCCATTTTGTCTCAACTAGTTTTATTTTCTCAAAAAACTCTAACGCCTCAACTCCTTTTTCACCATATTTCTCTTTTATCTCAGATGAGGTTTTCCAATCATTGGATATCTCGTTGAAAACATTTTTTCTAACATCATCTTCAAAAGCCCTTAACAAGGGTATAAGGTCAATAGAATCGTTTACAACCTTAACCCTCATCATAATATAATCACACAACCCTTCTATACGAAATTTATAAACAAGTTTTCATTAGTTGATATGTGTTACAATTTTATTAATTTATCCCCTCCAAAAAAGCTAAATTTTATTTAATGCTTTTTTATTTGTCTTTTTTAATTATGCAGGGGTACCCGAGCCTGGTCTAAGGGGCAGGGCTTAGGACCCTGTGGCGTAGGCCTTCGTGCGTTCAAATCGCACCCCCTGCATATCTTAAACATTAGAGGTTCATAGAGAGATTATGAGAGTAATAGCATTTACCGGGTTGCCATTCTCAGGAAAAACAGAGGCTGTAAACGTTGCTAGAGAGATGGGTATAAATGTTATAAGAATGGGTGATTTCGTCTGGGAGGAGGTTAAAAAAAGAGGGTTGGAACTGAATGATGAAAACGTGGGAAGAATCGCTAATGAGCTAAGAGAAAAATATGGGAGAGAGATCTGGGCAAAAAGAACTGTGGAAAAAATAAAGGAGATAAAGAACATGGACTCTCTTGTAATAGATGGTATAAGAAACAGTGAAGAGGTTGACTATTTTAAAAAAAAGTTAGGAAGAGATTTTATTCTCATCGCTATACATGCTCCAAAAAATGAGAGAATAAAAAGAGCATTATCTAGAAGAAGAGATGATGATGTCAAAGACATTGAAGAGTTTGAAAAAAGAGAAAAAAGGGAATTAAAGTGGGGGCTTGACTCTGTGATTGCTTCCTCGGATGTAATAATTACAAACGATGAATCTTTAGACAAGTTCAGGTCGAAGATGAAAAACAAACTAATGAAGTTGATTAAGGAAAATCGATAATTTAATCAATTACTCCACTATTTGGAATCAACAGGGATTTTATATTATGTTGTTTAAAGCAAGGGTTGAAATCAGACTTAAAAAGGGTATAGCAGATCCTGAGGGAGTTAATACTTTGAAGGCTTTACATCTTCTCGGGTTCGATTCTGTTAAAGAGGTAAAAAGTGTAAAGGTTTTTGATATATTTTTGGAGGGAAAAAATGAGGAAAATGCTAGGAGACAAGTAGAAAAAATGTGTCAAAGACTGCTTACTAATCCTGTAATCCATTTATATAATATTGAGGTGAATAAGATATAATAGTTTTATTTGGGAGAAAAAAGATGGATGTAAGTCATCTGTTCAAAAAGAGAAATAATCTGCCTTTTGAGCTTTATGAGATAGATCTTTTTAATGCTACTGATGATGAACTTCTGGGCATTAGCAAACAAATGGGGTTGGCTTTATCCCTTGATGAGATGAAAATGATAAAGGATTATTTTAAAAACAAGAGGAGATTACCTACTGATATCGAGCTCCAGGCACTTGGTCAGGCTTGGAGTGAACATTGTTGTTATAAATCATCTAAGTATCCTTTGAAACAGTTTATTTATGATATTGCGAGAGAAAAAATAGTTGCACGTGAGGATGCAGGTGTCGTAGAGTTTGATGATGGTCATTATTATGTTGCAGCCTTGGAGTCGCATAATCATCCCTCTGCGGTTGAGCCATATGGTGGTGCTGCTACTGGGATTGGTGGCATTGTTAGAGATGTTGTTTGTATGGGTGCGCAACCAGTAGTGTTTATAGATCCTCTGTTTTTTGGACCCCTAGAGTATCCCTATAAGAGGCTTCCAAAGGGGGTTAAACATCCAAGGTATCTGCTTAGAGGTGTGGTTAGCGGTATTAGAGATTATGGAAATAGGATTGGGATCCCCACGGCATGTGGCCAAGTTTATTTTCATGAAAAATATGTTGGAAACTGTCTGGTAAATGTTGGATGTATTGGCATAGTTAAAAAAGATAAACTGGTTCATAGTAGGGCAAAAGCACCTGGTAACATATATGTTTATGTTGGTGGGAAAACTGGTAGAGATGGGATACATGGTGTGACTTTTGCATCTGCTGAGCTTACTGAGGAGAGTGAGGAAAGTAGTATATCTGCTGTCCAACTAGGTGATCCCATTACCAAGGAGCCTTTGATTCATGCAACACTTGAATGCAATGAAAAGGGTCTGCTTGAGGGTTTGAAAGACTTTGGCGGTGGAGGGTTATCCTGTGTGAGTGGTGAGCTTGCATATGAGGCAGGATATGGAGCTGAGATTCATCTCGATAATGTTCCATTGAAAGAGGAAAATATGGCACCTTGGGAGATATGGGTGTCAGAGAGCCAGGAGAGAATGATGTTTCTTGTGAACGAGGAAAACCTTGATAAGGTTTTACATATCTGTAAAAAATGGGATGTTTTTGCAACACCAGTGGGTAGGGTGATCAAGGAACCGGTTATAAGGACATTTTACAAAGGTGAGAAAATCCTGGAAATGGATATATCCTTCCAAGTAGGTGGCCCAGTATATGACTCATGTAAAAGACCATATACAACACCAAAGAAAAAAATTGTTGATGAAGATTTTGAAATGCCTGATTTAAATGAGATCTTGTTAAAACTACTTTCTTCGCCAAACATAGCCTGCAAGGGTTGGGTTATAAGACAATATGATCATGAGGTTAGAGGAAATACTATAATAAAACCCTTACAGGGTAAGATAGGAGGAGAAAGCCATGGGGATGCCACAGTGATAAAACCATTAGAAGATTCCTACAAGGGTCTTGCCATCACCTCTGATATAAACCCTAGTTTCACTGAGATTGACCCCTATCTAGGAGCATGTTCAGCTGTAGATGAAGTATGTAGAAACCTTGTCGCAGTTGGAGCAAGACCAGACTCACTAACAGATTGTCTTAATTTTGGAAACCCAGAAAAACCAGAAAGAATGGGTGAGTTCTATGAGGCATGCAGAGGCCTTAGAGA
>QMST01000061.1 GCA_003649745.1 Thermoplasmata archaeon
CTAAGGGATGGCTCGCCACTAGTTTTTGAAATGTTCAGCAAAAACAAAGTGCATTTAGCAATAGTTTTGCATTTCGTTTGTTTAGCATAGTCCTGTAAAAACAACAATTGTATTTATAAATAGATTCATAATTACCTTCTTTTTGGAGGGAAATGAAATGGTTCTTGTGGCTCCTTCGATTCTTTCAGCTGATTTTTCAAAGCTTGGGGAAGAGATCAAAGCTGTCGAAATGGCTGGAGCAGATTGGATTCATATTGATGTTATGGATGGACATTTTGTACCAAATCTAACAATTGGCCCTGTTGTTGTGAAATCTATAAGAAAAACCACCAGCTTACCATTTGATGTCCATTTAATGATTTCAAACCCAGAAAAATATATAGAAAGATTTGTTGATGCAGGGGCAGATATTTTAACAGTGCACATTGAAACAGTTGAAAACCCTTTAGAAGTTATAAATAAGATAAGAGATTTAGGATGCAAAGCTGGGTTGACATTAAACCCTGATACTCCTTTTAAAAGAATATCAGAGTTTGTATCAGAAGTAGATCTTGTTTTGATTATGACAGTCTACCCGGGTTTTAGTGGTCAAAAATTTAAAGAAGAAATGATTCCTAAAATATCAGAGGCTAGAAAAAAGATAGATAGCATTAGAAGAGATATTTATCTGGAGGTAGATGGTGGCATAAATGATAAAACTTCTATTCTTGCTAAAAACGCGGGTGCAGATGTTTTAGTTGCCGGCAATCATGTGTTTAAGAATAAAAACTATGAGAAGGCGATATCACTGTTGAAAAAACACTAGTCTAATTCTATTTTAAACCTGATATTAAATCTCGTAATACCTTTTCCTTATCCTGAGCTTTTACAACCCCGCTTGCCAGAAGAACGCCATCTGTGCCAAGTTCTATAGCTTTTTCAACATCTTTTCCATTTTTCACGCCAGCGCCACATAGTATTCCTATGTTTTTACTTATTTTTCTAACTTCTTCAACCGTGCCTTTGACAATTTCTGGATTTGCAGTGGTGACAGATATGTCTCCGCCGATTAGCTCTGGTGGTTCAACAGCAACAAAGTCTGGTTCTAAGGCAGCTATAGCCTTTGATGCTCTGATATTGTTACTACATACCACAGTTGTTAGTTTATTCTCCTCTGCTCTCCTCACACAGGTGTCTATATCCGCGAGTTTTAATCTATGCTCACTATGGTTTATTAACGTGCCATTAGCTCCTGCTTCTTTTACCGTCTCTGGCAGCACCCAACCAGTATGGCTTCCTGGGGAAATAGGGTCAATATGCTGTGCCAATACTGGGATATCCACAGAATCTGCAACTTTTTGGATATCAGTATGCTGAACTGCTATGGCTAAGCTAGTACTAGTTTCCTTGGCTAGTTTATCCATTATCTCTGCTAATTCTACAGCCTTCTCGCCTATAGCCTCAGAGTAGGTTTTAACATTCACTATTATTATCGGCGTATCAAACATATAACATCGGTTTTTGTTATATCAACTTGGTTATATATCTTTTCTTAAATACTCTGCCTCTGGGTTTATACAATAAACAATTTTTATATTTTAATAAAAATATTTATATTGGCGTGGGGGTAAACTATAATAATAAGACATGAAAAAAAATTCAAGGGCTAATATTATATTGTTGATAACACTAATTCTGTTATCCTCAACTATTTTTTCAAATGTGTACAGTAAAAACAATGAACGAGATAATTCAATTGTAATAACATTGAAAAGTAATAACTACTCTATTAAACCATTAGATGATGGTTTTTCGGAAATATTGATGGATGATTTTGGTTACGATGTGATCCCAGGCGAGCCCAAGTTGCCTGCTAAAACATTCTTTATTGGTCTACCCCCAGACGCTAAGGTTTCTAAGATCAGTATTGTAGAAGATGATAAAATCTCTATCCCTAGTGAATATAAGATAGTAAAGGTACCAGATGTTGTCTCATTTGATGGAAAAACAATAATTAAAAAATTGGATAGCATCACCAGTTTGAAAAACAAGGTAAAAAGTAGCAATGAAAATGTTTTTAGATATCTCGGCATGGGAAAAATTAGAGGACATTCCTACATAAGGATAAGATTCTATCCGTTCACATATAAAAACAATAGACTGACTCTTCATAGGAGAGTAACTCTTAAGATATATTATATAAAGCAAAATAAAACAGTAGCTTTTGATAGTTTAATGGATGATGAACTATCAAGGATTATTTACAATTATGATGAAATAAAAAACTTTTATACCTATAAACCTAGGAATATATCCAGGCTTTCTCCTCATTATGATTATGTTATTATCACGTCAGATAACCTAGTGGATGCATTGAGTGATTTTAAAAACTATAAGGAGAGTCTTGGTTACTCTGTAAAAATTGTTACAACCTCTTGGATATATGAAAACTATAAGGATAAGGGAGAGGACAAGGCTAAAGCTATTAGAGATTTTCTTGTGGATAAGTATTTGTATAACGATGGCTGGGGTATCAAATATGTTTTGATCGTAGGTAGCACTAAAACTATTCCTATGAGACACTGCTATCCTATACCTAATAACATGAATTTACGTACGCCAACAGACATGTATTACGCGGATTTATCAGGTGATTGGGATAGCGATGGTGATGGCCTCTATGGAGAATGTTTTGATGATGATCCTTATTTTGTAGGTGATGTGTACATTGGTAGGATACCTTTTGATGATGATGGAACAGTGAAAAATATTTGTAACAAAATCCAAGGTTTTGAAAACGATGGTGGAGGGTGGAAGGAAAAAGCCTTGCTTTTAGGTGCAATATTGACATATGATAATGAGAACAATGATAGTGGTTATCTAAAGACCGATGGCGCTGTTTTAATGGAAAAGTGTAAAAATAATCTTTTCAAAAAAGCAGGGTATTCTGTGAAAACCATGTATGAGAAAGATGGACTTAGCCCTTCTAGGTATAATTGCGATAAGCCTTTGACAAAATCTAATGTGATAAATGAATGGAAAAAAGGATATGGCATAGTTAACTGGGAGTCACATGGTAGGAACAACTCAGGTTTAAGAAAAATCTGGTCAGAGGATGATGGAAATGACGTCCCAGAGGGTTTTGAAATGAAGTATAAACCATTTATTGAGTCTGGAGATGAACATAGTCTAAGTAATGATAAACCATCCATTGTATATGCATGTTCTTGTAACAATGGTAACCCTGATGATCATTCTAGCCTGGTTTATAAACTACTTAAAAAGGGAGCTGTGGCATTTATTGGCGCCACTGGTATAGCAATTGGGACAATGAACTGGAGAAATAAAAACGATGGCGGGTTATCCTCTCTAGATTATTATTTCTTTGAAAAATTTCTAAGCGTTTACCCACTAATAGGAAAAGCATTTTATGAGGCAAAGGTTGAGTATGACTGGAATTTCAACCAGTTCCCCGGGGAATGGACTGAGTATCAAAACCTATATAGTTTTTGCCTATATGGTGACCCTTCATTGAAAAGACTAAAAACAGAGAACCCAAAGGTGGAGATAATCAGACCATTGAATTATCTCTATATAGGAAATACTCAAACAGTTCCAACATTGGTAATGCCAGTAGTGATTGGAAAATGGATAACAGTGCAGGCTAAAATAATTTTTAAAGACAGAGGAACTAGGATAGAGAATGTTATGTTCTGTATAGATGATGAACCCATAGGGTGGGACTGTGGAGATAAGGAAATCTACGAGTATGATATCGGCAAACCTGTGAAAGGTCTGCATACAATAAAAGTCGTAGCATCTGATAGCATGGATGGCAGAGGCATGGATGAGATAAAAATATTAGCTTTCATCACATAAAAAAATAATTAGCATATTTTAAAAGGAGTAATGTGTTTTTGTTTTTTGTAAGAAGATGGATATTTCAAATGTTCTGCCAGCTAGTAGCCTGTTCCTTGGTATAGTACCTGCTCTGATAATACTCTATTTTACTTTGAAGGGATATGAGGAATATTTTAAGGATAAAAAGATTTTTTTGAGTTTTGTTGCAGGATTGTTAGCTGGTTTTTTTTCAATAATTTTTGAAAGTTTTGTAAGAAATTTTGGAGTGATCTCTCTTATTATATTGATACCGTTTTTTGAACAGATTGTGAAAACTTCAATTCTAAACAGTAGGTTAGCTAGAGGAACTGAAGGGGCTCCAATATATGGTGCAACACTTGGACTTGGTTTTGGCTCTATTCTCACACCATTTTCCATAGCTATCTATGCATCCAAATGGAGTGGACTTGAGATTGTTGGTCTTTCTATTGTTACACTTGGCGCAATAGGTTTTATTTTTTTCCATGGTGCAACTGGTATCTATATTGGGTATGGTGTTAAGTCAGATAGAGTGTGGAGATATTTCATCTACGCTGTATTATTTCAAATTCCTCTGATGGTGGTTTCTCTAGTAAGTGATGAATACAATCTAGAGTTTCTACAGGTTTTAATTGTAGTATATAGTATCATTCTTTACTGGTATGCTGCAAAAAAGGTTTTGATAATGACTTTGCCAAAAAGTAA
>QMST01000062.1 GCA_003649745.1 Thermoplasmata archaeon
AGATGGTACAACTCTTAGTGATAAATTCTATCTTTCTGGGCCTGATCCTTACATAATGTGAGACTAATAGAGACAACTCTTCAGACAGGGCATTATCCCTACCTGGGCGGGGTTCATGGTGGTAATGATCCATTACTTAATTATCCTTTGACTGGTTCCGGTGGCAGACCTCCACTGTTTAACTTCATGGCTATATTCATTGGTAAAGCATTATCGCCGTTTCTTGGGCTTGTAGATGCTGTAGGATATGCAATGCATTTTCTACCAGCAATATATGGTGCTTTGCTAGTTATACCTGTATACTTTATAGGCAAATTGTTGTTCAATAGTAGGAAAGCAGGGATAATTGCGGCGTTCTTAGTAGGTTTAATCCCAGTCCATCTTTCATCAGGACATGGCTCATCCTATTCTCTGTTTGACCATGACTCTTTCATATTATTGTTGTTAACCACATCCATAATGTTTTTAATAATGAGTCTAAAAGAAGAGAATAACAAAAAATCAATTTTATATGCTGCTCTATCTGGAGTGTTTGTTGGTGCGATAACCCTGGTATGGGTCTCCTCCCAGTACGTGTATACTCTTATAGCTGCTTATACGCTTGTACAGATGATCGTAGACATTTTTACGTCGAAAATAAATGCTAAAATAGTTAAAACCTCGCTAACTACACTCATAACAGGATATATTATTTCATTTCCTCTATTCTTCATAAAACTAGGCATTAAACCACCTCTACAATTTTATATAATCCTAGGCGTAGCAGCAATAAGCACAATATACCTGGCAATTGGTAAGAAGAAAATACCATGGATCATCTCGATACCTTCCCTCGCGGCATTGGGTGCAGCTACGGTTGCTTTTCTCTATGTTATAAAAGATACAACAAACCCTCTTCTTAGACCACTAGCAAGCTTATCGAAAGTAATTTTTGGAGGAGTTTATCACACAAAAGTATCCTTGACCATTGCAGAAGCAGGAACCTTTGGATTTAGCAGAGTAGTTATGTCTTTTGGACCCGCGGTTTATTTTGCAGCATGGTTTGGCGCAGTATTACTAATAATAAGATTTATAAAAAAGAGAGAAAAAGAAGTAATTCTATTTTTAACCTGGTTCTTCATAGAGAATTATTTACTCTTAAGCGCTGGTCGTTTTATAAATGATCTAGTTCCCCACATAGCAATACTCTGCGGTTTTGTATGCGCTCTTATCCTAGATAAAATAGATTATAAAAGCCTAGCGAAAAACATTAGAGGAATTGGTTTAAGCTTTCGAGGGTTGAAAAAAGTGGTTAAGCTATCCCATATAGGCGGAATATTATTCATAACCTTATTAATTATCCTACCTAATGCATACCTGGCTTTTGATGCAGCTGTTCCATATGGTGAAAAACAAAAATTTGCAGATAACAAAGGCATGGGCGCTTTTGGTTTAAGTCTTTACAAGGAACAATACTGGGTAGATGCCTTATCATGGTTAAGTAAACAAGAGGCAAATTTGAAACCAGAGAAGAGACCTGCGTTCATTGCATGGTGGGATTATGGTTTCTACGAGGTAGCAGTGGGTAAACATCCAACTGTTGCAGACAACTTCCAGGAGGGTATACCACCTGCTGGGAACTTCCACACGGCGACAAGTGAAAACGAAGCAGTAGCAGTAATGATAGTCAGAATACTAGAAGGCGTTTGCAAGGAAAAAGGAAAAATACCACAAGAGGTAAAAAATGTTTTAAACAAATATCTAAATGAGAACGACACAGCAAATATTACAGAGTGGATTGAAAACCCAGAGAAAGCACCCTCTGTTGGTGAACCAATTGGTGAGAAATACGATAAACAACTTAGTAAAAAATTTAGAGTAAGACCAGAAAACGCAATATACCATGACTCCGTAAAAATACTAGCAAACCTGAGCGATGAAAACATAACATGGCTCTACCATGACATACAAAACATAACAGGAAAAAACATAAGATACTATGGTGTAGAAGGATATGACTTACAAATTTTCAACGTTTTCTCATTTCTAGCTGATAAAAGCAATGTAGTACAAGGCGCACCAGAAGATGACTTCCTAGAGGTATGGTACAAAGGCTATGAAGTATCACAGACAGGGCAACCAATTGAAAGAGAATGGAGAGTAAATGAAATAAGAAACATGTCCCTAGAGGAAAGAAAAAACATAAGAATAACAGGTTCAGAAATCAAATACAAACCAAAATTCTTCGAAACCATGTTCTACAAAACATACCTAGGAACACCATCACAGGATAACAAACTACCATACTACCCCCTACCCACATATGGTATGAAACATTTCTCAGCAGAATACATATCCCCTGTAAAATACCTCTCACCATATGCCAGGCTACAAAGTGGCCCAGCTCCAGCTGTTGTCATAGCAAAATACTATGAAGGCGCAATAATAAAAGGAAAAGTTATATGTAAAGGCCAACCACTATTATCACAAGTTGGTATATACAAAAACGCCAGCATCTGGGGCAACAACATTTCAATCATACATGATAACACCATCACAGATGAAAATGGATCATTCAGCCTCATTTCACCAGCAGGGGAAATAATAATAAAAGTAAACATTGGAAACAACATATTAAAAGAAATAGTTTTTAACGACAAAAACAGCTCGATATATAAACCAATAACAGAAGAAGAGGCTACACGCAAAACCAAAAACTACACCAGAAACATAACCATAGTTATAGAACCAGCAACCATCCAAGGATACGTTTACAATGATTTCAACGAAAACAAGAGTTACGAAACAGAAAACGATACAGGAATCTCCAATGCCACAATAACCATCCAGGATCAATATTATGGAAACAAATACACAGTGAAAACCAACAAGGATGGATACTACTCAGTTAAAAACCTAACACCCAGCCAATACCAAATAACCGTGACCCTCAACGGCTTCGAAATATACAATGAATCAAAATTCCTAAAACCAGGGAACAATTTCTACAACATCTCAAGACCCAAAAACGCAACACTCACCGGGATAACATTCTATGACAAAAACAACAGTGGAAGCTATGATAAAAACGAAGAAACACCAAATACAACAGTTAAACTAATCTATAAAAAGACAAACAAGATAGTAAGCACAACAGTTACAAACAAGACAGGAAAATACAAGTTCAGAAAAATAACCCCAGGTGATTACATACTAGAAGCCTATAGAATAAACAACACTACAGGTATGAAAGAATACGAGATAAGCGAAGAAATAAAACTTGATGAAAACGAGACAAGGGAACACAACATCTCACTTGAACTAGCAGAGGTTGAAATAAAAGGATATACCAGATACAACAACGTAACCATAGGAAACGTTTCAGTAGAATTCACAGGGGCAAACATAAAAAACAACACTGCAGAGTACAACTCAACCACATCAAATAACCTAACAGGATACTACAACATCAAAGTGAAACCTGGAACATATAACATAACAGCCTATGCGACAAAGGTTGAAAATAACAAAAACATAACATACACCTATGAAGGAACATTAGTGGTGAACATAGCTGATAAACCCAAATGGCACAACATCTCATTAGAAAAGACAATGGAACAATAAATAGCTATTTTCACAGTATTTTAATACCCTTTTCTCATTATATTTTTTAATGCTTACCAAAAAAGAAGGAGAAGAAACAGTTAAACTAGCTAGAGAGATAATAGAAAAATACACCTTGAGAGAAAAACTGCCAAACCTCGAAAATTACACTGACGTATTTGATGAAAAAAGAGGTGTTTTCGTAACAATACACACTCATCCGGGTCATAACCTAAGAGGATGCATAGGTATCCCAGAGCCTATAATGCCTTTAAAAAACGCGATAATGGAAGCAGCGATATCAGCAACACATGACCCTCGTTTTCCACCTTTAAAAGAAAACGAGTTAGGCAACATAATCATTGAGGTTACAATACTAACAAAACCAGAGCTTGTAAAAGTAAACAAACCACAGGAATATCTAGAAAAAATAAAAATAGGCAGAGACGGGTTGATAGCAGAACAGGGATTCTACAGAGGTTTACTTTTACCACAGGTCCCAGTTGAACAAGGATGGAATGTAGAAGAATTTTTATCACACACCTGCTGGAAGGCAGGATTACCATTTGATGCCTGGTTTGATAAAAACACAAAAATCTACAAATTTGAAGGACAAATATTCACAGAAGTTAAACCAAAAAATGGTATAGTGGAGAAGAAACTAAATGAACATAGTTGTTGAGGGAAAAGCGTTTATCAAAAACAAAATACAACAAGTCTGCATAGGAATAGAAAACGGTAGAATATCTAAAATAGCAAAAATTCTACCAAAAGGGGAGGAAAACTACAGGTTCAAAAAAGAAATTATTCTACCAGCTGGAATAGACATTCACGTGCACTTTAGAGAACCAGGTTTTACATATAAAGAGGATTTCTCAACAGGTACAATATCAGCAGCATTTGGCGGGATCTCCTGCATATTTGATATGCCGAATACAAAACCACCAACTGTTACAAAAAAAACAACAC
>QMST01000063.1 GCA_003649745.1 Thermoplasmata archaeon
ATGGATACCAGTGGTGCGATAATAGGTGCATTACTTGCATTATTGATAATACTGTTTCTTGGTCTGTACAGCACCATAGAAGAAATCTCTATTTTAAGAATTGTTTTATTTGCAGCTGCGATAATCTCATTTTTTGCATTGATACCACTGCTGTTTGTAAAGGAGAAAAAAACACAGGGGAAAAAAGGTTTTAAATTTTTAATCAAGCTCAAAGGGCTTTCAAAAGAGTTTAGATCTTTTGTACTTGTAACCACCTTTTTCGCCCTGGGTAATTTCTCTTATATGTTTTTTATTCTCAAAGCTCAAATCTCATTTCAAGAATTTTTTGGAATAAATGAATCGATAATCATTGTTATTGGACTTTACATAATTTACAACATCTTCTACGCTGTTTTTTCAACGCCTATTGGATCACTATCAGATAAAATAGGTAGAAAGAAAATCATAATCATTGGTTATGCTATATTCTCACTAACATGTCTCGGCTTCTTTTTAATAAACACCTCCATAGTTTATCTCGCATTATTTGCTTTATATGGACTGTTTTATGCATTTATTGAAGGAACACAAAGAGCTCTAGCTGCTGATTTATCTAATAAACAGCATGGTCTGGCACTTGGGACATATCATACTTTCAATGCACTGGCAATACTGCCATCCTCCATAATAGCAGGTGTAATATGGGATTACTACTCACCAGCATATACATTTTTATATGGGTTTATAATAGGCATTTGTGCAGTATTTCTCGCAATAAAGTTAATCAAGGAATAAAATATTAGAGAGAAGAAGAAAATGAATGAATTTGCAAATAAAATTTCAGATTTTAAAAACAAGTTTGTAGAGACACAAAAAAGGATCAACGAAATCAGGTTTGATGCACACTGGTACAGAAGAGTTTTTCATACCTTCGGCGCCTCTTTTATCTGGTATTATACATTACCAAATGTTGATTGGGTAAACCTTCTCAAAATGATAATCCCAATAGTGATTGTTTTTGCTCTATTGGTAATAGAAATTTTAAGAATAAAAGGCAAAATTGGATTCAATCATTTTTTTGGTCTTAGAATGTACGAAAAAAATAGAATTGGAAGCTACCTCTTCTTTGGTATAGGTATCTTAATACTATTACTGTTTTTCCCCCAGCAGATAGCAATACCCTGCATATTATGCGCATGCATAGCGGATCCTATTATAGGTGAAATTAGAATAAAGTTTAATGAGAAAACGGCTTATCTAACTGGTTTTATACTGTGCATGTCAATTTTTGCATTAACATGGTATAAAACCAGTTTAATTTTTACATCGCTGATCTCACTTATCGGTGGAGCCGGGGCAGTTATCGGCGAAATGAAAAAATTCTGGTGGCTAGATGATGATCTGATGATACAGATACTACCTGCTATAATGATAGCTGCAACTGTAGCTTCTATCCAGTTCTTTTTCAACATAAACATACTCCCAGAGCAGCTGATATACCCTAGTGAAATACCAAAATGGATGATGTAAAAATGGAAAAAGATTACATAAAAATAGATGAAAAAGATTGGAAGGCAATAAGGGTTGAAATATGGCTGTCACCAATTATAATAATATCTCCCATACTATTCTCTGGTTACCTCATATATGATTGGTACACAAGAGGGTTCCTATTGAATGAGAACTATAGATACATTGGGGAGTTGTTTCTAGCTATACTAATACTACTACCGAATCTATTTTTTGATTTTAAATTCATTAAATCACTAATAGAATATAACAAGGTTAAAAACAGGTTAACCTCTTTTAAAAAACAGGTAAAAGGCAGGTAGTATCATTGTTGCTGCGAACCATGAGAGGAGAATCATAAACATTATCATGGTGCAAAACTCTTGTGTTCCAGGAACATTTACAACATATACAGCTAACAAGCCAGCAACTGTTGTGAACGCTGCCTCCGCCAGGGATAAACCTGTTTTTTCAACTGCGCTTACCATAGCCTCTTTTTTAGATAAACCATCCTCTAATCCTTCTCTTATCCTCTGTGTTATATGAATCCCATAATCAACACTTGTACCTATCATTATAGAGGCTATAGAGATTGTGACAACAGACAGGGAAATATCAAGAGATGTGAGTAAACCTGGTTCCCACATTAACACAAATATTACAGGGATCAAGGAAACCATGCCATAGAATGTTGATCTGAAAATTATTATCACAGCTATTGCTACTAGTGCTATAGCAAGTATCATTGACCTGGTCTGCTGGTCAAATAACATGTTGTTTATCGCTACATTTATAGCCTCTGTCCCAGTAGCCATGGAGATGCTTCCACCGGGTATTGGTGTGGTAGCTGCAATCCAATCAACTTTGTCTACGATAGACTCTCTCTCTTTCATGCTCAAGGTTGGGGAAACATAGAATAACACCAAGGTTTTTGAATAATCCTCACTTATAAAGAACTTCTCGTCATCATTTAGTTTGTTTAATATGAATTTTATCCCCTCCCTGGTTTGTAATAATTTTCTGAATGGAGATGAGATTAAACCATCTACAATGGAAACAGAAGAGATACCCTCAGCTTTTAGTTTATCCTGAAACTCTTTTATAGCTTTGATTACCTCTGGATTAGTGAGATCTCCCTCTACCAATACTACATTAAACTGCCCTCCTCCTCCAAATTTCTCAGAATATTCATACATTTTTTGGATAACTGGGTCATCCTGCGGTGCCATTTCAAGGTAGTTAACATCTGTTTCTATCATAGGGAAACAAGCTGCTGAGAATATAGCTATCACAGTTGCTAGAATAATCAATCTTAGTCTATTCTCTGCAACAAAGCGTGCTACCTTCTTCCATCCTGGTAATCTACCCAACTTTTCAAATTTGAGAATTAATGCCAGAACTGGTACGAGAACGCAGGATGAAATGAAACAGAATAATATCCCTACTACACAAGCAAAACCAAATGCAACAATAGGAGACATACTAGAGATCATTAGAGATCCAAAACCAATCATTGTTGTGACTGTAGATAGAAGAACTGCTTTACCTGTAGATCTCAGTGTTTTCTCTACTCTATCTACTAAATCTCCTACATTTTTCTCCTCCACAAATCTATTCATTAAATGTATCGAGTAATCAACACCCAGACCAAGCAGCAAAGCACCAATAGCTACCGAAAAAGGTGTTAAACCTGGCCATACAATACCCAAGATGCCAAAAGTGATTATTATAGAATAAGCAGGTGGTATAAACGCTATTATCACGCTTTTAAAAGTACGATGGAATATAAATATAACCAGTGTTACTAGGATAATAGCTACTGGAAAAATTATTCTCATATTACTCATGCTGCGTTTCTCTGTACTTTTGCTTATAGGCAATGGACCAGTGAGTGTCATCTTAGCTGATCTGCCTTTTATTGCATTTTCGGTTTCTTGCAATACTTTATCATAATCTGCGTTCTTAGATAGTTGTATGATAATAGCAGCATTCTTTTTATCTGAGGTGATAAATGACCATCTCAATTCACCAATTTGTGCAATATACTTATCAACGAGTCTTTTATCCTGAGGTAACTTATTTTCTCCTCTTCCATATGGCCACTGCCTGCTATTATACCTTCTAATTAAAGAAGCTATACTCCCTGTAGATATAACACCATCTACCTCGCCATTGTCTCTTTTATACTTGTTAACCTGGTCCTCAACTTCAAGCATCTCCTTCAAAACATTATAATCTGTAACATCATTGGCTTCGACAAAGACTATTATAGAGCTTCCCATCGGCCAGTATTCCTGTATTCTGTTGAGAAGATCAATAACAGGTTCGCCAGATGGTAAATAAACACTTAGATCTGATATCATATAAACATTCAAGGCCTGGGAGCCTATTAAGAAAGTGAAAAAAGTAAATAGTATAAAGACCACTTTTGGTCTTCTTACTATAAATCTGGAGATCCCCCGTAGGAGTTTCACGCTTTATCACCCTTCCCCATCTCTATTTTAATTTTGATATATCTGCCATCCTTGTTAATTACACTATTGAACTTACTTTCGATATTTTTTGTATATTTTCTAAGAATTTTTATTGGAGATACTGGATAGTAAGTATATGGGTTATTTCCTTTACTATTTTTTTTAACTTTCTTCCTGTAAACAATGTTCTGCTCAAACATCTCAAAAAGGGCTTTTCTCACTGTGCTAGGATAAAACCCTGTATACGTTATTATATTCTCGCTTGTATCATGTTCTCTTCTTAAAAGATAGAGGTATATTTTAGCTTTAACTCTAGATTCGAATATGTCTAAAAATATTCTATTAAGTGTCTTAGTGCTCTTCTGTTCTTCCATAGTAAAACAACAACACTTCCTTTTCATTTATTTAAATTTTCCATATATAATTATATTAATTTAGTTATATAAATATTACTATTTTGTTGCCTCTCTGACGACTAAATTAAAAAGATGATCTTTAGAGGTTAGACTGCAACTACTTTCACATTATATGATCCTCTATAGCTCATCTATAAAAATAATAATAAA